>JAUWOK010000026.1 GCA_030612165.1 Dehalococcoidia bacterium | reverse complement strand
GTGTTGACAAATCTTCCTGTTCAGATAGTGACTGCCTCCTGGGTATGGTTATAAACGAAGCAAAGATTATAGCAAGAAAGCATAGAGCGGCTCCCACCTGGTAAGCTAGAGTGTAATCGCCCATAGTGTCATAAACCCATCCGGTCCATACCGAAATAATCATACCGGCTGCCCCAAAAGCGGTGAACATAAGGCTTACCATCAATCCCATGTTCTTCATTCCAAATAAGTCGCCAGTTATCGCGGCTACCTGCGGGACATGAGAGCCATAACCGACGCCGAAGATTATAGCCCACAGCCACAGCCATAAAAGGCTATCTGCCTGCATCAGGAGGATAATGCCGATTCCCATGAACAGAGCGGAAAAACGGATCATACTTCGCCGTGCGTATACAGGGGGCCTGCCCCTTTTTACCAGGTGGTCTCCTAACCAGCCGGCCCCGATTCTCCCGGAGATACTGATTAATCCCATTATGCTGAAAACGAAAACCACTTGTTCTCTGGGTATTCCCTGTGCGGTAGCGTAAGCAATGCCATGGGTTATCACCATATTGAGTGAGGCGAAAACGCAGAAGAATGCCAGCCAGGTTATCCAGAAGGCCCTGGTTTTCAGAGCTTCGCTGGCTTTCCAGCCGTTATTCGCCGAATTTTGCTCCTGCGAGAGTGTATTTTTCGCTATCTCTCCATCAGGGAGGGCTCCTATAGATTCGGGTGAGGGCTTTACCAGCACTACAACGATAACTCCTACTATCCAGACCATGCCGCCCAGTAATTGAAACGTGTGTTGCCAGCCTACGGAATCTATCAGGGTTCTTGCCAGCGGCAGCAGGGCGACCCAGCCCAGGGCAACTCCGGTCTGGGCCAATCCCAAAGCCAGCCCAGCTCGCTTAACAAACCATCTTCTGACGATGGCCTGAGGGGTATTTAAGAACGCTCCCCAGCCGATTCCCCAGAGTATTCCGTACGCTACATAAAATTGCCAGAGTTGAGAAACAAAACTGGTTAGGAATAATCCCGCGCCTGCCAGAGAGAAAGTGATAGCGAATAGCTTCCGGGGGCCATGTGCATCCAGAAATTTACCCCATACTACCCCTGTAACAATCATTAACCCGGAGATTATGGAGTAAGCTGCGCTTATGGACGTCCGTGACCAGCCGAACTCGCTTTCCAGGGGTTCTATGAATACGCCAAAAGTGTACTGTATTTGATAAACGAAAAGAATCAGGAATGCCAACCCGGCGATATTCCAGCCATAAAAAGGTTTTTTCTTCATGAACGATGCCCTCGGAAAAATTTGTCTATATGTACCTGTAGTACGTGACAACCTGGAGAGAAGAAGAAAAAGATACACGCACCAGGGGAAAATAAACCAGTAAATATACCATTTAAGTCTGCCTGAAGTATACTATCAGGCGTGACGAACGACCTGGTAAAGGGAGCTTCCAGGCTGGGGATAGAGTTAACTTCCCGCCAGCAGGAACAATTTCAGATCTACGGCCACGAATTGGTGCTGTGGAACCGAAAGTTTAATCTCACTGCCATAACGGATGGTCGCGAAATAGAGCTCAAACATTTTCTTGATTCTCTAACTTTGGCCGTGATTTCCGGATATGAGGAGACTCAGGGGCAAGTATTCAATATCATTGATGTGGGATCGGGAGCTGGTTTTCCTGGTCTTCCCCTCAAGATTCTTTACGCCGAGGCAAGCTTGGTGCTCTTAGAAGCTACGGCTAAAAAAACTTCTTTCCTTCGGCACATAATTTCTATGTTACACCTGGAAAAGGTGGAGGTGGTGACAGGGAGAGCTGAAGAAATGGCTCACCTGCCTGTATATCGAGAACAATTTTCTTTAGCTGTCTCGCGGGCGCTGGCGCCAATGCCGACGATGTCGGAACTGGCGCTGCCTTTTTGTCGTATAGGAGGGAAGTTTGTGGCCTACAAGAAAGGCGACATTCAGGAGGAGCTGGCAGAAGCAGGCAACGCCATTGCTTTGTTGGGAGGTGACATGAAACAGGTGAGAAAAGTATCCTTGGAAGAAATGGAAGATCGCTATCTGATAGTGGTTGATAAAGTAGCTTCTACGCCAGAGAAATTTCCTCGCCGTACCGGGGTTCCCAAGCGGCGGCCACTTTAGCATAAAGGCCATTAATAGGAAGGTTTGTAGGGGCGATGGGGATAATTGCCTTGAGTGTATTTCTTTGATTTTTCTTTGGAATTGCCATATAATTCTTATAGCTATGGAAAAGACAGGTACATGGAAGGTAAAAAGCGGATTAGCTCAGATGCTCAAAGGGGGAGTGATCATGGACGTGGTCACGCCTGAGCAGGCTAGAATTGCTGAAGATGCTGGGGCTTGTGCCGTTATGGCTCTGGAGAGAGTTCCAGCGGACATTCGCGCTGACGGTGGAGTGGCGCGTATGGCCGACCCGACCATAATTTCTGCCATGATAGAAGCTGTCAGCATACCTGTAATGGCCAAGTGCCGCATCGGGCATTTTGTCGAGGCGCAGGTGCTGGAAGCGCTCGGGGTTGATTTTATCGATGAATCTGAGGTACTCACTCCGGCTGACGAGAGCCATCACGTGTGGAAACATGATTTCAAGGTGCCTTTTGTTTGTGGTTGCCGTGACCTGGGAGAGGCACTGCGTCGTATCTC
The DNA here is from genome assembly GCA_030612165.1 of Dehalococcoidia bacterium. Lineage (GTDB taxonomy): Bacteria > Chloroflexota > Dehalococcoidia > GIF9 > AB-539-J10 > UBA6803. Next base: position 8,981 of record JAUWOK010000026.1, on the reverse strand, counting down.
GGAAGGGGCGGCTATGATCAGGACCAAGGGTGAGGCGGGAACGGGCAATATTGTGGAAGCCGTAAGACATATGCGGACGGTTCAGGACGGAATTCGCAGGCTTCAATCCCTGCAGAAAGAGGAATTGGCAGCGGAGGCAAAAACGCTCGGCGCCTCCCTGGAGCTTGTAATAGGGGTGCACAATACAGGTAAATTGCCTGTGGTGAATTTTGCTGCCGGTGGAGTGGCCACCCCCGCTGATGCTGCTCTTATGATGCAATTGGGAGCGGAAGGTGTTTTTGTTGGCTCTGGCATTTTTAAATCAAGTGACCCGCCCGCTAGAGCAAAAGCTATAGTTCAGGCTGTCACTCATTATCAGGATCCAGTTGTGCTTGCTCAGGTATCCAGGGCGCTGGGAGAAGCTATGCCTGGTATTGATATAAAGGCTATACCCCCGGAGGAATTATTGGCTACCAGAGGTTGGTAGTAATAACATAAGTATTATTATCGCATGCAAAAAGTAGTCGCCGATGGGCTGGATACTTTGCTTGAATTTCTCCCTCCTTGTGTTCGCAAACCCCTGTGTCAACAACCTGATTTCAATGATTTGCTGGAAGTCATCCTGGATATGGGGCGCCCCCCGAAAGCACGTTTTCCCTCCAGAGAATTGATTCTTGATCCCGCGGAAGTCAAGCAGGAAGATATTGACTACGTAGTGTCAAGGGTTGGCCAGTTTTCCGGGGATAATCGTGCCGGGATTGAGCGCACACTGCACCGCATATCAGCTATAAGGAACAGAAATGGCCAAATTATAGGGCTAACCTGCCGTGCAGGGAGAGCTGTTTTTGGCACCATAGAGATTATCCAGGACCTTATTGAAACGGAGAAGAGCGTTTTGCTCTTGGGAAGGCCGGGCGTGGGTAAAACCACCATGTTACGAGAAATAGCCCGTGTGCTGGCTGACGATTTTAAAAAAAGAGTTATTGTAGTTGATACCTCCAATGAAATTGCCGGCGATGGAGACATTCCTCACCCTGCTATTGGACATGCTCGCCGTATGCAGGTAGCTAGTCCTTTCGAGCAGCACGCGGTAATGATAGAGGCTGTGGAGAATCACATGCCGGAAGTGATCGTTATTGACGAGATAGGCACTGAGCTCGAGGCCAGAGCGGCGCGGACCATTGCTGAACGAGGAGTGCAGCTGGTGGGCACGGCGCATGGCAATACACTGGAGAATCTGATAATGAATCCCACTCTTTCTGACCTTATCGGCGGTATACAGACAGTAACTTTAGGAGATGAGGAGGCCCGGCGACGGCATACACAGAAATCGATACTGGAGCGCAAGGCTCCTCCTACATTTGGGATCGTGGTGGAACTAATAAATCGTGAGAAGGTGGTTGTTCATTCTGACGTCAGCGAAGCGGTGGATGCTATTTTGCATGGGCAAAGTTCTCATGCTGAGGTTCGCATGGTGGATGATGAGGGAAATATAATTCAGGAAGAAATAAATGCCCCAGCGGAAAAGAAAAGTCCTCAAAAACGGGACAGGACCTCTTTGCGTTTACAACTTTTTGGCGTTAACGCTTCGCAGTTAGGAAGGATTGCCAGAGAGCAGGGTACGGAAGTGGAGGTAGTAATGGACGTGCAGCAGGCAGACCTTTTTCTTACCACGAAAAATTATTACCGCCACAAACCTCAGAAGATAAGGGATGCCGAAGTGGCGGGTGTGCCGATTTATGTCATGAAGGCAAATAGCGTCGCTCAGATGAGGCATTTTCTTTCTTCTACCGTGCATGGAGAACGGCAGGAGATGGTGGAGGTAGCATTACAGGAGGCCGAGAGAGGAGTAGCTCAAATAAATGACGGACAACGGGCAGTAGACTTGAATCCTCATCCTGCCTACATTCGTCGCCTGCAGCATTTTCTGGCTGATCGTCACGGAGTTAACTCTCATAGCTTGGGGAAAGAACCTAACAGGAGAGTTAGAATTTCCAGAAAATAATGTTTCAGGAAGAAAAGCAAAGAGAGTAATTTGAGATTGTTTCTAACGTTTGAAGGTGGCGAGGGTTGTGGCAAGAGCACTCAGTCCAGATTGCTCTTGCAGGAACTCTGCCGGCGTGGTATTCCTGCGATATTGACCCGTGAACCTGGTGGTACCGTGCTGGGAGACAAGATCAGAAAAATTTTGAAAATAGAGCAGGGCATGCGCATACCTCCGCAAACAGAGTTGTTTCTTTTTGCCGCCTCTCGTGCCCAATTGGTAACTGAAGTTATTCGCCCGGCGTTGACGGAGGGCAAAGTAGTCATCTGTGATCGTTTTGTCCATTCCACTGTTGCTTACCAGAGCTGCGGGCGAGGGCTGTCTCAGGATATGGTGGAACAGATTAATAGACAGGCAACGCAAAATCTTGAACCGGATTTGACTGTTTTCCTGGACATGCCATCTGAACAGGGGTTAGCTCGAAAGAAGCAGAACCCAAAAGACCGTTTTGAAAAAGAAGACCTGTTCTTTCATCGCCGGGTGAGAAAGGGTTATCTGGAGATGGCAGCGGCTAATCCTTCCCGATGGTTGGTGGTAGATGCTGCTGGCTTGTCCGAGGAGAGAGTTTTTGCTGTCATCAGAGAGAAGATAGACTCTTTGTTATGTCCGGTGTAGTTCTTCGGCCTTAGCCGTCTTTGCAGGGCCAGCCACCTTCGCAGGTGTTTGTCCGGTGCGGTATACTGTATCTGATGACGAACAAAAAGCGGGCAGCTGTGGCTTTAAGTGGAGGTGTGGATTCCTCTGTAGCAGCTCTTATTCTTAAGAAAGCTGGATATGATGTTCTGGGAGTGCATATGCTGCTATACACTTCTCCACTCGCTGATGAGAGCGCTGTCTGCGCAGAGCGTATTTGCCGGATGCTGAAAGTTCCCTTTATCCTGGTGGATTTGCGTAGGGAATTCGAGCGTTATGTGGTGGATTATTTTTGTCGGGAATATCAAGCGGGGCTAACTCCTAATCCCTGTGTTGCCTGTAACAGGTATGTGAAATTTGGTTTCCTCCTGGAGGAGGCTCGTTCTCGGGATGCCGGATACTTGGCCACCGGGCATTATGCCAGAATCAGGCGCTCTGCACGTGGTTGGCATCTTCTGCAGGCAAAATATAAGCAGAAGGATCAATCCTACTTCCTTTACATGCTGGACCAGATGAAGCTTACTAGTATTATTTTCCCACTGGGAGGCTATTCACGGGCGGAAGTTGAACGGATAGCGTATGGAGAAAAGTTACCCCGGATGGCTAAATCCAGCCAGGATGTTTGCTTTCTTTCCAGAGAGAACTATCGTTCTTTTCTCGATCAGCGTTTCTCGTCCTCTGCCGGGGAAATTGTGGATACTAAGGGACAGTTTCTGGGGCGTCATCGTGGGGTGTCTTCTTATACAGTGGGGCAGAGGCGGGGTGTGGGGCTGGCCATGGGTGACCGTGCCTATGTCATAAAGATAGATTCTGGAAATAACAGAATAGTGCTCGGGGGAGAAGAAGAGCTTTATTCCGGGGGAGCGATCGTGGAAGAAGTGCATTGGGTCTGCGGTGAGCCTTCAAGCGTTGCCGGCGTAACGGCAAAAATACGCTATAAAGCAAAAGAGGTACCGATTAAGCTGTCTCTTGATGGCGCTTCTGCCATGGTGTGGTTTGCTTGTCCGCAGCGGGCGGTTTCTCCCGGCCAGGCCATTGTTTTCTACAGGGAGGAAGAGGTGTTGGGTGGCGGCACGATAAAAAGTGCTTTTCCCGCGGGAGAGGAAACAGCAGGATGAAGAAGATGCTATTGCCTGGACCGGATTTTGACCAAGAGGATAAAGCCAGTAAACAGGGATATGAATTGATTGCTGGTGTCGACGAGGCAGGGCGGGGGCCTCTTGCCGGCCCTGTAGTTGCTGCCGCTGTCGTTCTCCCTCGTCCTATGTGTTCTCCCTGGCTGGGGATGGTCAGGGATAGCAAGGAGATTACCGCGGGCAAGCGGGATATTCTTTTTGACCTGATAAACAAAGAATCCCTGGCTGTGGGTGTTGGTATTATTTCACACACAATAATTGATTCCATGAATATCCTTAAGGCGACTCATCTGGCTATGAAGCAGGCGGTGGATAATCTCTCTCTTTGTCCTCAATTTCTCTTGATAGACGGGTTGATCTTGCCTAAATGCGCTATTTCGCAGAAAGGCATAATCCGTGGTGATAAGTTGAGCCTTTCTGTTGCCTGTGCTTCTATCGTGGCTAAAGTTACCAGGGATCGCATTATGGTGGATATGGATAAAATGTATCCCGGATATGGTTTCGCCAGACACAAAGGATATGGGACGCGGGAACATCTTGATTGTCTTAATAGGCTGGGGTCTTTGCCGATTCATCGTTTGTCTTTTGCTCCGGTCAGAAAGGCTGCTCGAGTACACCATGAGGATTAACAAGAAATGAAAAGGCAGGAAGTTGGGAGACTGGGGGAAACATTGGCCAGACGGTTTCTTGAGGGAAAGGGCTATCGTATTCGCGAAACGAATTTTCGCTGCCAGTATGGAGAAATTGATATAGTTGCCGAACAGAAAGATTATCTTGTCTTTGTGGAAGTGCGTACGCGCTCCAGCCTGAATTTTGGCACTCCGGAGGAATCCATTACCTGGAAGAAAAAAGAGAAGCTGGTAACACTGGCCCTGGAGTATGTTGGCAGTCATCATGATTTACCATCATTATGGCGTATTGATGTGGTGGCGGTGGAGCTTGATCGCGCAGGAAAAACCAGGCGTATTGAGCTGATAGAAAATGCGGTGACGGGATGATGGTTCAGTAGTGATAGCTTTACTCGATACTGTTTCCCATGTAAGGCTTGAGTACTTCGGGTATGAGGATGCTGCCGTTGGGCTGCTGATAATTCTCCAGGAGGGCGATCATGACACGGGGCAGTGCCAGACCTGAGCCGTTGAGCGTATGCACGAACTCTGGTTTGGCGCCAGCTTCAGAGCGATAGCGAATGTTAGCTCTTCTGGCCTGGAAGTCGCAGCAATTACTGCAGGAGCTAACCTCCAGCCACTCTCCCACCCCGGGTGCCCACATTTCGATATCGTATGTCTTGCAGGCCGCAAAGCCCAGATCGCCGCTGCATAATTGCACTATCCGGTAAGGTATATTCAGTTTGCGGCATACGTCTTCGGCATCCGCTACCAGCCGCTCCAGTTCCTCATCGGATGTTTCAGGCCTGGTGAGTTTATAAAGCTCTACCTTGTCGAACTGGTGGCCTCGTTTGATGCCGCGGGTATCTTTGCCTGCCGCCATCTTCTCTCGGCGAAAACAGGCGCTGTAAGCCACATAATAGAGAGGCAGAGTATCTGCATCCAGTATTTCTCCGCGGTGGAAATTGGTTAGAGGCACTTCTGCCGTAGGTATGAACCAGAAGTCATCTTCTTCGTCATGATAGAGATTATCAGCGAATTTGGGCAGGTTCCCGGAACCCTCCATGCATTCTCTTTTAACCATGAATGGCGAGTAGAGCTCGGTATAACCGTGGTTGTTGATATGAAGATCCAGCATGAAGGAAATCACTGCTCGCTGCAACCGTGCCCCTTTCCCTTTGAGTATGTAAAAGCGGCTGCCGGAAAGTTTCACTCCCCTCTGGAAATCGATGATATTTAATCTTTCCCCCAGTTCCCAGTGAGGCAGAGGCTCAAAAGACAATTTTCGTGGCTCCCCCCAGGTGCGTACTACTACGTTATCCTTCTCATCCTTGCCTTGCGGTACATCTGCATGGGGGATATTAGGCAGTTCGAGCAGCAGCGCATCCAGGCTGGATTTAATTCCTGTAATTTCTTCTTCCAGGGAAGATATTTGTTTTCCGATACCCCGCATCTCGCTGATAAGCTCGGGTGGCTTGCTGCTCATTTCTCCCAGTTGCTTGCTTGTTCTGTTACGTTCCGCTCGCAGGTCTTCTGCTTGTTGAAGAAGCTGTCGATAGCGCTTGTCAAGGTTGCTGATCTTATCGAGGGAAATGGTACTTTCCCGGCGTGCCAATGCCTGATAAACAAGCTCCGGTTTTTCCCGGATAAGCTTAATGTCAAGCATGATGTTCCCTGGTTTTCAATTGAGGAAAGAGAATAACGTCACGCAGGGATTTCTCGCCGGAGAAGAGCATTACTAAACGGTCGATGCCTGTTCCCAGCCCCCCGGTGGGAGGCATGCCGTATTCCATGGCCTGCAGGAAATCTTCGTCGGCTACTTCCATCTCTTCGTCCCCCGCGTGTTCTTTTGCCTGCTGTTGAAAACGCTCTCTTTGTTCTAGAGGGTCATTAAGCTCGGTGAAGGAGTTAGCTATTTCTACGCCATCAATGAAGGCTTCAAATCTTTCCACCAGGCGGCTGTTGCCCCTTTTTCTTTTGGCTAGAGGAGACATTTCTACGGGATAGTCGAGGAGAAAAGTGGGCTGTATAAGCTCGGGTTCAACGAAAGTAGAGACCAGCTCGTCTATAAGATTAGCTCTCATTTTGGTGGGGTCAACTTCTATGCCCATTTTTATCATCACCGAACGCAGAGAATCGGTATCGGGATAATCCTCAAAATCAATACCACTGTATTCTTTTATTGCCTGGCGCAGGTCAAGCCTTCGCCAGGGAGGAGTGAGGTCGATACTCTTGCCGTCGCGCAGGAGATTAAGAGCGCCTAAAGTTGTCAGGGCGACATGAGAGACCATTTCCTCAATAAGACGCATCATATCTTCATAATCGGCATAAGCCTGGTAGCATTCCAGCAGTGAGAATTCCGGGTTATGTCTGGTGGAGATGCCTTCGTTGCGGAAAACGCGCCCGATCTCATACACACGGTCAAAACCACCGATGATTAGTTTCTTGAGTGGTAGTTCCAGGGCAATACGCAAATAAAGATCTTCATCCAGCGCGTGGTGATGGGTGACAAAAGGTTTGGCGGCCGCTCCACCAGCACGGGATTGCAGTACCGGCGTTTCCACTTCCAAAAAGTTCCGTGCTTCCAGAAAGTTTCTCACAGCAGTGATGATTTTGCTGCGCAGGATGAAAGTGTTTCTTACTTTCTCGTGGGAGATGAGGTCTAAGTAGCGCTGCCGATAGCGTTTTTCCACATCGACCAGGCCGTGCCATTTTTCCGGCATGGGCCTGAGAGATTTACATAGTATCGTAAAATCGGACACCTCAAGCGTGAGTTCTCCGGTTCTTGTGCGAAAAAGATTGCCTGTCACTCCGACGAAATCACCGATGTCGATATCCGAAAGCACGGCGTACTTGTCCTGGCCGAAAAGATCGCGGCGGAAACATAGCTGCAGCTTGCCCGAACCATCGCGAATATCGTAGAAAGACATCTTGCCCATGGAGCGCTTGGACATAATGCGGCCCGCGAGATGGGGATTGGAAGGCGGAGAGGTTTCCGCGGCCTTCTCTTGCTGCTCAAATATAATGGAGGTCTCTTCGAGAGTGTGAGTGACATGATATGAAGGGGGATAAGGATCTATGTCCCGTGCACGGATATTATCAAGATTCTCCAGTCGCTGCCCTGCTAGGTCCTCTGCTCTTGTCGCCACTAACTAACTCTCCAGGATTTCCCTGGCCTCCTCCAGTAAGTACTTTGGCACCATCACTCTTACTTCGCCCAGACCGTTAATGGTAGCTCCGAAGAGCAATCCAGCGCTTTCGTAGCTCAGGTGCACGGGAATGCCTTCGCTTTCCAGCCTTCCCTCGATGATCTGTGCTTCGCCCTGGACAGCGGTGCATAGAGTAACCAGTTCTTTGTCTTCAATCATCAGGCCTTTATTCTAGCAGAAAACGACGATGAAGCTGTCTTTTCCATGCCTCCCATGATGTTTCCGGGATTGTTGAACATGAGACAATTCCAGTGTCTCCCGTTCTGGTTTTTGGTTTAAGCCTCCATATAATGTTCGTAAGTCAAGCGCATGCCTTCCTCATAAGGCAGATAATGACATCCCAATGTTTTCTCGGCCAGTGCTCCTGAGTAGACGAGGTGTTCGGTTAAGGGAAAGGGAAGAGGAATGTTTTTTGCGTATATCTCGGCGATTCCCATTTTTTGCACCTTGATATTGCCCGAAGTTAATTTCTTTAAAACCTCGATCAATCTGCCATAGGAGAGCAACTCTGCGGATGACAGGTTAAAAGCCATGTCAAAAGCCTGTTTGTTGCCGAGGCAGGAGATGGTGATAGCAGCCACGTCCCAAACGGATATGACGGTAAATAGCGCATGGGGCATGGAAGGAATTATAATTGGTTCCTGCTTCTTAATGAGGTCGAAAAAATAAGATTCTCTCGGAGCATAATTGTATTTCCCGTATATGAAAGCGGGACGCAATATGGTGCAGGCGATTTTCCGCTGCTGGCAGAGATTCTTTAGCTTCAGCTCTGTCAACCATTTTTTATAAGCGTAATCTCCATGTGGTCCTGGCAGCGGGCCTGTGATAGGGGGGGAATCCTCGTTCATGGGGAGGCTAAAAGAATCCTGATACACCGTGCATGTGCTGAAATAAATATACTGCTGCACTTTGCCTGTAAGATTTTGCAACAGTATCTCCACGTCTTCTGGTGCATAAGCGCAAAAATCAACGACCGCATGCCATTCCAGCGCGGGTACAAGCCTGCCGATGTTTGCCGCATCGTGCCTGTCGCATATTATTTCCTCAACGCCTGTGAGATTCAGCGGCCTGTTCCCCCTGTTCATGATATAGATGGCGTAGTCATCCTGTTTTTTTAATTCTTCTACAAAAACCTTGCCTATAAAATAGCTTCCTCCGGCAACGAGTATATTTTTCATAGTGAATATCTCCTTTCTACGGTCGCTAAAAGGACAGAAGAACTGCTTCTATCGCCCTATTTTATCATGATACGCCAGCCAGTTTTCTCCCGCAGGAAGATATCACTATGTAAAAGTGGCTTACTTCGGTTATGAAAAAGTAGGAGCGTCTTTCCGTCAGTATTTGATTTCCCGCAGTTCTTTATGTTAACCTT
>JAUWOK010000018.1 GCA_030612165.1 Dehalococcoidia bacterium | reverse complement strand
CAGAGCCCCGTATAATACTCAAAGCCCCGCGCCGCGGTGAAGTCAACCTGATAATCACAATTCATACGACCCAGGAAAGCCACGACGCTAACAAAACTATCCAGGCTCTTCTTAAGAGACGCAGAGGACTGGGCCGCCAGCGCCTCAACATTATGGAGGAATGCGTCTCCTTTACCCTGCAAACTCACCAGTAAAGATAAAAAGTTGCTTAGCCATGGATCAAGATTCTTGACCTCTTTGAGAGCCTGCCAGTCACCTTCCAAAACCCTGTTTATCATGCTGATTTCTGCCAACGGCGAAAGCTTCATTTCACCAATCAACGCCTTCACCAAACCTGCATGAGATAACCTTAACTCAAGATTATCGAGTCCGAGCTCCTGTACGATTTCTCTGGCCAACAATATCATCTCCACATCCGATACCACTCCCCCACCCCCCAGAAGCTCGACGCCACACTGCCAGCGCTCTCTATTTTCTTTTCCCGTTCCCTCAAAAACAAAGGTGTCAGCTACATAGAACAATTTGGACATACTACTGTCACTCAGATTGTCAATATACAACCTGGCGATAGGGATGGTAACATCCGGCCTGAGAACAACCCTCTCTCCGCTCCAGCCATCCCAGTCAAGGAAAGAATACACCTTGCTCAGCATAGACGGCGTAAGCGTTCCCGCAGAGGTGAAAAGATCCATATATTCCAGAACAGGTGTCCGGACTTCCTGATAGCCCCACTTCTGACAACAGGAACGGAAAGTATCCTCCGCACGGCGAAAACGCCTCATGTCAGGAGCGAGAAGATCACGCATCCCTTTACATTTTTTACTTGTCTCTTTTTTCATAGCTATCAGGTTCGCCCATTGTACACTAACCCCTCTCCCACCTTCAATGTCATGTACGTTACAATAAACTCTATTGTCACCGATATATTTACCATTAAGACACCTTTCGCTTCACAACTGCGGTATAATGCAAAAAGGTAAAGAAAGGAGCGTATGGCAAAAGCAAAAAAAATAATCAGAGTTTTTTCGTTATCTCTATTCGCTCTGGTAATATCTGGCAACCTGATAGCAAGCCAGGTTGTTTCCAGCGCTCCCGGGACAAGTATTGAAATTCTCCATGTAAAGGGCAACATCGTGCCGGTAACGGCAGATTATATCGATAGAGGAATCACACAGGCAGAGAAAAATGGAGCCAGTGTTTGCGTGATCGAATTAAACACCCCCGGTGGGCTTCTCACTTCCACAGAGAGAATTGTAGAGAGGATCATGAACGCTGATGTACCCATCGTAGTTTACGTTTCGCCCAAGGGAGCGTGGGCGGCATCGGCAGGAACTTTCATTACGCTGTCGGCACATGTCGCCGCTATGACCCCGGGCACCACTATCGGGGCCGCTCATCCTGTGAGCGGTGGAGACCAGGAAATTCCAGAGGACCAGATGAAGAAGATAACTGAATTCTCCGCCATGTGGATGAGAACCATCGCCGAAGAGCGTGGCCGCAACGCGGACGAGGCGGAGCTTGCCGTGACAGAAAGCAAGTCTTTCACCGATACCGGCGCTTTGAAAAGCGGCCTTATTGACCTGCGGGCCGACAATCTGGAAAGCCTGCTGGCCATGATCAATGGCACAACGGTCACCCTGGCCAATGGCCAGGAGGTTACAATCGATACCAGCGATTACCAGACGAATCGCAACGAGATGAACAGCGTCGAACAGTTTCTGCATGTTATCAGTGATCCCAATATCGCCTATCTGCTGCTCAGCCTGGCCTCCATAGGACTAATCACCGAAATCTCCAGCCCGGGAATGATTCTCCCCGGGGTTGCCGGGGGTATCAGCCTGATCCTGGGATTTTACTCTCTGAGTGTATTGAACGCTTACTGGGGAGGAGTAGCGCTTATCCTGCTTGGTGTCGGTCTTTTCGTGGCGGAAATATTCACCACCTCTTTCGGTATCCTGACCACCGGCGGAGTTGTTTCCCTGGTCATGGGTTCCCTCATATTATTCAGCCATAGTCCAGGCATAGAGGTAGACCGGGGGCTGATCGCCGGAGTCACCATTGCCATTTCCGCCTTTATGATATTCGTACTTGGCGCTATCGTGCGCGGACAAAAACGCCCTAAAGCTACCGGCTCCGAAGGAATGGTGGGACAAACAGCCATAGCAAAAACGTCTCTTACTCCCATGGGACGGGTGCTGGTAGAAGGCGAATTATGGACGGCTATGGCCGAGAATGATAATATTGCGTCCGGGGAGGAAGTGATAGTGACAAAAGTGGAAAACCTGAAAGTATGGGTTAAAAGGAAAACTGCAGGATGAGCGGGCCGGTTATCCTGGCTATAGTCTGTGGTATTGCTTTTATTGTTTTTGTTATCTATGCTATCGTCTTGGGGCAAAAAAGAAAGCTTTCTGCCGGCATCGAAGATATGGTGGGGAAAGAAGCCGTGGCACAGACAACCATCAACCCCAGAGGCAGGGTGCTGGCCGAAGGTGAGCTGTGGACAGCCATAGCAGAAGGCGAAGAGGGCGCTGGAATAAAGCCGGGGGAAGAAGTCATCATCACCAGAGTAGAAAACCTGAAATTATGGGTTAAAAGAAAACCTGAAGCGAAAGGAGGGAAATAAATATGTGGTTGCAATTTATCATCATTATCATAGTAGTAGTGCTCCTGTCGGCATCGATTCGAGTTGTTAACGAATACGAGCGAGGAACTATCTTCCGTCTGGGGAGGTTTGTGGGGCTGCGTGGCCCGGGCCTGATTTTCCTGATTCCCTTTATCGAACGCATGGTGAGAGTTGACCTGCGCGTGATTACTATGGATATTCCTACTCAGGAATGCATCACCCTGGATAATGTCACTGTCAGCGTCGATGCCGTAGTTTATTTTCGAGTGGTTGATGCGGCTGGTGCCATCCTCAAGGTAGAAAATTATATCAGGGCAACATCACTGCTATGCTCTACCACGCTGAGAAATGTCGTGGGGCAATCCGATCTCGATGCATTGCTCTCCCACAGGGACCAGTTGAACGCCAAAATACAGGAAATAGTTGACGAAGGCACCAACCCCTGGGGAATGAAGGTAAGCATGGTGGAAATCAAGGATGTGGAATTGCCCGCTGTTATGCAAAGGGCGATGGCGGCCCAAGCCGAAGCTGAGCGAGACAGAAGGGCTAAGGTGGTGCACGCCGATGGTGAGTTCCAGGCATCCGAGAAACTGGCACAGGCAGCGGAAATTATCGGTCGCCAGCCGGCTGCTCTGCAGCTCCGCTATTTACAGACGCTGAACAGCCTTGCCACTGAAAGAACCAGTACCATCGTCTTCCCTTTGCCTATGGATCTGCTTTCTGCTTTTATGAGCAAAGCTAAGCCAGAAGAAAAAAGTGGCCAGTAGTAGCGAACAATAGAATAGCAAGCAATATTGAAACGAAACAGCAGTTATCCCTTTGAGGATAGCTGCTGTTTCGTTCTCTGCAGGAAGACATCTCCTGCAATAATCTTCGTAGAACTGCCATCGGCACAAAGAAGGATAAGCGCCCCATCAGGCATGACTTCCACAACCTTGCCTTCTCTGATCTGCTCCCCATCTTTTACCTGAATAAATTTGTTCTCCATCTTCATCAATTTTCGCCATTCTTCATACGGAGAAACACCCTCCTGCATTTCCAAGTATAATTTCTCCAGCTCAGTAAACAAGGCCACCATAATTTCAGAACAACTCACATTTACGCCTTCTTCCTGTGATAGGCTACCAGCACTATGAGCTACTTCGGGGAAAAGAGCAGAATTAAAATTAACATTCAGGCCCATGCCTATCAGAGAAAAACGGACGGCGTTCCCTATGACTTCATTTTCAATCAAAATGCCGCAGACTTTCTTGCCCGAAATCAGCACATCGTTGGGCCATTTGATGTCCGCCTCGAGCCCGCTAACTTCCTGAATAGCACGAACCACGGACACAGAAGCGAGCATGACCAGTTGTGGCAATTGGACCAGTTGCGGACGGAGAATGAGGGTAAAGTACAGATTGCCTTCGGGAGAAATCCACTTCCTTCCACGCCGCCCCCTGCCCGCTGTCTGGTTGCCTGCAACAATAACCGTGCCTTCTTCTCCTCCCCTCTTCGCCATTTCTCTCGCTGTCTCCATCGTTGAAGGAAGTTGCGGATAAAACAGTATCTTCCTGCCCACGAAGCGAGTCTTCAGCTTGTGCTCTATCTCCTTCACAACACGCAAGTTTACCATAGCTTATCCGTCAGTCCAGCAACCTTTAATAACTTCCTCCAGCGCATTATGTTATCATCGATTAACGATGATATCTTCCAAACATAAAGCACTGGGTATTGCCGGCAGCCCACGAGAGGGAGGCAATACCGACATTCTGCTCGCACAGGCAATGTCTGCCTTTGCCGGGCAAGAAGTGCAAACAAAGACCGTTTTTCTCAGGGACCTGAAGATTTCGCCCTGTCTTCACTGTGGCGGCTGTGTGAAAACGGGCGAATGCGTTATAGACGACGACATGCAGAAGTTATATCCCGACCTGTGCGACGCAGAGTTTGTGGTTCTCTCTTCGCCGCTTTTTTTCATGGGGGTAAGCGCACAAACAAAAACTATGATTGACCGCTGTCAGGCGCTGTGGATCGCAAACTATGTCCTCAAACCTCCGCCAACGCCAAACAACTGTCACCGGAATCGCAGAGGGATATTTATCTGTGTAGGAGGTTCCAGCCCCGAAGAAGCCTTCTACCCCGCCAGAGCCACGGTCAAGGCCTGGTTTAATGTGCTTGGGGTAACTTATACAGGCGAACTCCTCGTCTCGGGAGTGGATGAAAAAGGAGGCATAACCCAGCGTCCTGCAGCACTGACGGATGCGCGCCTTGCCGGAGAAAAGCTGTTACGCCGGGAATAAAGACCGGACTAATCCCGGATGGAACCGATAATATCGCTCAGCTTCGAAATACCTCTATCCACCATAAAGCCGGTTATTCCTTCCAGAATATCAATGCTGGCACGAGGATTGGAAAAACTGGCAGTGCCCACCTGCACGGCGCTGGCGCCAGCCATAATGAACTCCAGCGCATCAGCGGCGCAAGAAATACCACCACACCCCACCACCGGAATATGCACCGCCCCCGCCACTCTGTAAACCATATATAAAGCAATCGGTTTAACAGCAGGGCCGGAAAGCCCGCCAATAACTTTGCTCGCCAACGTCCCACCCCTTCCCACATCTATCGCCATCCCTTTCACCGTATTAATCAGGCAAACAGCATCAGCTCCGGCGGCTTCCACCGCCAGGGCAATTTCACAAATATCCGCCGCACCGGGAGTTAGCTTCACGATAAGCGGCAGGCCGGTGGCCTCTCGCACCGCAGAAATAACTTCGGCGGCCAACCGGGAATCCAGGCCAAACTCTGCTCCGCCCATCACCACATTAGGGCAGCTAATATTCACCTCAATACCACTCACTCCCGGCACACCATCCAGCAAAGCAGCGATACGGGCGTATTCCTGAACGGTTTCTCCGGCGATATTGACAATAACAGGCACCTGCCATTTCTGCCACACAGGCGCCTTTTCGCAAATCACGGCTTCAACGCCGATATTTTCTAACCCGACAGAATTAAGTACTCCACAGGGCGTTTCCATAAGCCGCGGCTGCGAGTTACCCTCTTTCGGCCTGAAAGTAGTGCCTTTGCATACAATAGCGCCCAGACGCTGGATGTCCACAAGCTCGGCATACTCCGTGCCATAGCCGAACGTGCCTGAAGCCACCATCACGGGATTGGCTAGAAAAAGCCCCCCTTCCCTGGCCGGCGCTAAATTGATCTTAACGTCTGGTAAAATACGCTTCATTTCCGAACCCGGCTAACATTATAGCAGGACGCCGCACCTTTGCATGTGGAAAAGCCAGAGCAGATTAAGCTATAATGCGCTTTCTATGGCACTGGCAAAAATAAAGCATTATGTAAACTCCAGGTTTCCCCATTCCTGGCTTTTCGATTTTATCTGGATAATTGCCGGGCTCGGCATTTACTGGCTTTCCCTTTTAAAAAATCTCCCTGTTTTGTCA
This sequence comes from Dehalococcoidia bacterium, assembly GCA_030612165.1. GTDB lineage: Bacteria > Chloroflexota > Dehalococcoidia > GIF9 > AB-539-J10 > UBA6803. The sequence continues at coordinate 8,497 of JAUWOK010000018.1, read as the reverse complement.
TGGGTGCTGCTGGCAATTATTTTCACGCCGGTAATTCACAGGCTTGTCTGTTATGGATACCGTTCCTGCAAAACTCCTTTCGACCTACCCATCGTCTTCCTGACTATCGGCATGATAATGGGCGTGGTAATTTCGCCCGATCAGGGGATGAGCGTTATCGCCCTGCAGAGCTATCTAGTGATTATCGCTTTTTATTACACTTCCGTTCATCATCCTCATCCCCTCACATACTGGGGCATAGTCATCGGCATATTCTCTGCGGGAATCCTCGCTATGGTATTTGCGGGCTGGGCTATCGTGCCGGGGGTGGAAATAGTAGGCGACCAGCAGCTTAATAATGGAGCAATGTACGGCCCGGCCACGATGCTCATGGTCGTCTCGCTGATACTTGGCGGAGTAGCTCTTTATCACAGGAAACCATCTCACCAGATAATAATGGGGGTGCTTTTCATGGCACTTATCGCTCTTGCGCTCTGGGAAACAAGAGTAGGAGTGTCCAGCTTTTTTGCCGGGGACACTGTTAGCGGACGAATTCCCCTCTGGCAAGCCGCCATAGAGATGATCAAAGCACATCCCATCACCGGCATCGGGCTGGGCGCCTGGCCGCTCGTCTTTCATTCAGGAACGCTGGCGTATCCCACCCACCCCCACAGCGCCTACCTTGAGCTATACTGCAACACCGGGATCTTGGGAGTTATCGCACTGGTGCTGGGAGTTATAATTTCTATCAGACTGGGCTGGAGGATACTGCAAGCAGAGAACAGGGAAACATGGTACGGACTGGGTATCGGCATCATTCTGGCTCTCCTGGCCACCGCTCTTCTCGGATTGATCGAGCAATGGCCATCCGGCATAACCTTGCTGGGGACTGACCGTTACCACTATATAGTGATACTAATTCCTCTGCTCCTGGCAGCGCCTTTAACGATAGTAGAAAGAAAGCTTACGCATTATTCCTGCTCCACGTTCAACCAGATATGAAGCTTGAGGTAAGGTTCAGCTTCCCCCTCTTTATAAAGTAAAAATTCCACCTTTTGCTCATCTCCCGCTTTACGCGGAATAAAGCCTACTTCCCCCGCCCAGTTCTCTTCATGCGCAAGCGTCACCAACAGCGTATCTTTCGCTTCGCCCCCCACCACCAAACCCGCTTCCTCACCGTCCATCTCCAGCCTCACACGATAATTCGTCTGCTCCCCTTCGTGATTAACAATCCCCAGGATAACTTTTCCTTCCTCTCCCACGTATAGCGCTTCGGGATAATGCTCTGCCTTGCCCTCCATGCCCAGAATATAAAACTCGGTGAACTGTTCACCAACTTTAGGACTGGTAACAACGTACACCAGCGTGCCGATAGCCCCTATTATCGCTGCCACCAGCACCACGGAAAGAACCTTATCCCACCGGCCCTGCCCCTGCCAGGAAGACAATTTGATCCTGCCACTGAAAGGCACGACAAATCTCTCGTTCTCCGCCACGCCTTTCCTGCGCCGCCAGGCGACACCGGACAGGATAACTATGAATGCGGTAAGTGAAACAAGGATAGGATAGAGCCTTATCCCCCAGGGGGTATAATTGAGAATAAGGCCGATGAGCGGCACCACGGCGATGCTCCAGCCAAAACTCAGAGCCACCCGCTCAATTCCTCCCAGCCTGCTTTTCCGGGGAAAGAGAGCCGCTATCAAAACATATCCCGGGAAGAAGAGAATCATGGGAATCCCCAGAACAACGCGCACAACGCTTTCATCAGGGAAAAGGCCGATGACTGCAACAAGAATAATGGTCAGCAGACAGATAAGCCAGAGGTCTTTATCACGAGTATTTCTCATCTTGATGCTGCCTATCTTAATCGTTCGAGATGACTAAAATCAACCGATCGGCATAATGTCCAATTTCTGCTCAGGATAAACGAACATTTCCCACGGCGAAAGATAGCGTAACTACCTGCTACTTCTGTATAATGAACGCAACATGACACTAGGCTTTTCCTTCCATGGACAATAAATGAACAAAGCTGTATTTCTTGACAGAGACAACACTATTGCCAGGGATGTGCCCTATTGCAGCAGGCCGGAGGACTTTGAGCTTCTGCCCACCGTGCCGGAGGCAATAAAGCTCTTGAACGAGAAGGACTTTAAGGTTATAGTTATCACTAACCAATCAGGTATCGCCCGCGGTTACTTTACTGAGGAAACCTTGAGCCAAATTCATAAGAAGATGAAAGACGAGCTAGCGCCATACGGAGCAACAATAGACGGTATTTATTATTGTCCCCACCACCCCGATGACAAATGTGATTGCCGCAAGCCCAAGACGGCGCTCTTTCGCAAAGCAGCGGCGGAACACAACATAGATTTCGGTTCTTCTTATATGATTGGTGACATGCCCCTGGATATTGACGCCGGCAAAGCTCTGGGATGTAAAACTGTCTTAGTAACCACCGGATCCAATATCTCACCTCCCGATACCCGTGCAGATTACACCGCCAATAGTCTTTTAGAGGCTGCACGATGGATAGCTGATTTTAAACATGCTTTCGGCTATATGAAAACATAAAAAGTAAATTATTTTTCCTATGATTGATAAAAACCAACATCTCTTTGGAACCAGTGGCATTCGGGGCGAAGTCAACCAGGATTTAACGCCAGAATTATGCCGCCAAGCCGCGTTGGCGCTGGGTGCTGTTTTGCCCCCACATGCTACAGTCTGCGTCGCTACCGATACCAGAATAAGCAGAGAAATAATCAAGAAGGCAGTCACCTCCGGTCTGCTTTCAGCTGGTATAAATGTGGTAGACATGGGAATCCTGCCTACCCCTGCTCTGGCACTTCTCACCCGAGAATGGAATTTCGCTACCGGCATCATGATCACTGCTTCTCATAATCCTTCCGAATTTAACGGAATCAAGCTCTTTAATAATAATGCTATGGGGTACAGCCAGTCACAAGAAGCAGAAATAGAAAAGATTTATTTTACGAAGAGCTTCAGAAATAGCGATCGTCCGGGAACAATTAAATCAGCCCAAGGAATGAAGGAACGATATCTCCAATTTCTTAAAGAAAGCCTTCCTGGCATAAACTTCAAACAGCAATTAAAAATAGTTGTCGATTCTGGCAACGGCGCCGCCTCTGGCTTCGCCAGCAGTATCTTCTCCCAAATGGGCCTCAATGTAATTCCCATAAATGATGCGCCTGACGGCCGCTTCCCCGGGAGAAATCCCGAACCTAACGAAGACTCTCTCCAGAAAACAATCGCCTTTCTGAGGCAACAAAACGCCGACCTTGCCATTTGTTTTGATGGTGACGCCGATAGAGTGGTTTTCTGCGATCGCGAAGGCTTTTTAGGATTTAACGAAATGATTGCTTTTGTCTCCAGGCTCGCTATTACGAAAACGGGAAAAAAGAAGGTCGCTACCACCGTAGAAACAGGAAAGCTTCTCGACCTGGCCTTAAACGACCTTGGGGTAGAGGTAATGCGGGGCAAGGTAGGTGATGTCCCTGTTGCCCATCTGGCCCAGGAGCTTAACGCCGCCATAGGTGTCGAAGAAGTAGGTGTTTATATTTTCCCTGAAGCAGGCTATTATCCTGATAGCATGCTTGCCTCCCTTGTCTTACTGAGTCAAGTGGAAGACGTCAAGGAAATCCGAGAGTTTTTCCAGAGCATACCCAGATTATTCTTCGAGAAAAACAAGGTCTCCTGCTCCAACGAACTCAAGGAAACGGTCATGGCACAGGTGAAAGACTTTTTGGCAGCACCTAATATGTCAGAGAAACTTTTTGAGCTAAATACTACTGACGGATTGAGGCTGGAATTTGATAATTCATGGATGCTCGTCAGGGCCAGTGGCACCGAGCCCGTTATTCGAGTCATCGCCGAGGCAACCTCAAAGGACAAAGTAGCTGCGCTTGTAAAGAGAGGAACTGATCTCGTCCAGGGGATTGTGGAGAAGAATTGATGAAAACAAACTACTCACGTATCAAGACAGTTTTTCTCTGTGGTGGCATGGGAAAAAGAATGTTCCCTCTCACCGAGGATAAGGTTCTTCTTGATTTCCTGGGAAAACCGCTGCTTCAACACCAGTTGGAAATGGCACGGAAGGCTGGCTTAAGCCAGTTCGTTATTATCGGAAACCCGGGAAATATAGAAAAAATAAAGGAAATAACCAAAAGAATTTCTGGCAGCCAGATTGAGATTGTCACACAGAAAAAGCCATTGGGCGTCGCTGATGCCCTGAAAAGCGCCGAGCCTTTTCTTCAAGGGCAAATCCTGGTAATAAACCCCAACGATATTTTCTCAAGCCTGGCATATACAAAAATCATTGAGGCAGCCGGAGGGGATTCCTCTTCCTGCATGCTGGGATACCAGGTCAAAGAATACTTCCCGGGAGGCTATCTCGTGACAGACTCCCATGGTATATTACAACGCATTGTGGAAAAGCCCACGCCAGGAGAGGAACCCAGCGCTATGGTAAACATCCTGGTTCATCTCCACAACAACCCCGAAAAACTTCTGGAGTGTATTGAAACTGTTCAGACCCAGACCACCAGAGATGATGTTTACGAATGCGCTCTGGACAATATGGTACAGAGAGAACACAAAATTAAAGTGCTTCCCTACAATGATTTCTGGGCAGCGATAAAATACCCCTGGCATATCTTTAAAGTGATGGAATATTTCCTGGACATGGCCGCTCCCTCCATTCCTTCTTCAGTAAGCATTTCAGATAAAGCAATTATCAAAGGAAAGGTTATACTGGGTGATAATGTCAGAGTAATGGAAAATGCCGTGATCCAGGGCCCTGTATATGTCGGGCCAAACTCTGTAATTGGCACCAGTGCGCTGCTACGGGAATACAGTCATATCGGCGCAAATTCGGTGATAGGTTTTTCTACGGAAGTAAAGCATTCCTATATTGGCAATAACTGCTGGTTCCACTCAAATTACATCGGCGATTCCGTCATAGACGATAATTGTTCTTTCGGTGCCGGCACCATCCTATCCAACTTCCGCCTCGACGAGGGAAACATTCATGTAAAAGTCGGTAATGACAAAATAGATACCGGGTACGATAAATTCGGCGCTATCATGGGACAGGGCTGCCGCACTGGGGTGAACGCCAACGTTATGCCCGGCATCAGAGTCGGCGCTAATTCTTCTATCGGCCCTAATGTCTGCCTGAATCACGACCTGGAAAATAACAAAGTCATTCTCCTCAAGCAAGAATACGAAATAAAGGAAAGAAACACAAAACTGCCTGAAGATAAAAAACAGGAGCTATTAAAAAGACTGCGGCAATAAAATGCCCTTTGACACGAGTACTCTTTAGGGTATAATCCTTTTTACAAATGTGCGGTCTTATTGGTTATTGTGGTGAAGAACCAGCAGCCCCTTTGCTTGTCAAGGCTCTTCAGCACCTGGAGTATCGTGGCTACGATTCGGCGGGCATAGCTACCATCGCCGATGGCAGAGTGCAGCTTAAAAAAGACGTCGGTAAGCTGGGCGAAGTACGGCAAAAACACCAACTGGATGACCTTCCGGGAACGATTGGTGTGGGACATGTTCGCTGGGCAACTCACGGTGGTGTAACGCAAGCCAACGCTCATCCTCATACAGACTGCACAAAGAAAGTCGCTGTAGTCCACAACGGAATCATACAAAATCACCGGGAACTTCGCTCCAGGCTGGAAGCAAAACACGCTTTCGTTTCTGAAACCGATACCGAGGTAATTCCCCACCTGCTCGAGGAGCATTTAACTACAAGCAATTCCCTGGAGCAGGCCGTATTGAAAACAACCAGAGAACTTGAAGGTTCTTACGCCCTAGTGATTATGTCAAGCCAGGAACCGGAAAAATTAGTGGCCACCTGCAAAGACAATCCCCTTGTAGTTGGCAAAAGCCGCAAAGGCAACTTCATAGCCAGCGACGATCTGGCTTTTCCGGAGAGCGTAACCCAGATTGCTTTTATGGAAGACGACGAGACTGCTGTTGTCGTTAAAGACAACATCTCTTTCTTCACCAATGATGGGCATCGGATAGAAAAGAAATTTATTGAGCCAAGCTGGAATTCAGGCGAAGTCAGCAAGCAAAATTACCCCCACTTCATGCTCAAGGAAATAATGGAGAATTCACAATCTATTCGCGGTGCCATGGTGCAGGACAAAAAGCTTATCACGCATATGGCTATGGATATCCTGAGAGCAAAACAGATAATATTCACTGCCTGTGGAACCTCCCGTTATGCTGCGCTGGTTGGAAGGTATCTTTTTTCTAAACTGGCAGGCAAATTCAGCGATGTCATTATATCTTCCGAGTTTCATTATTTCTCCGACTCTATTGATAAAAATACACTGGTCATAGCTCTTTCTCAAAGTGGCGAAACCGCGGATGTCATGGACGGGGCAAAACTGGCTAAAAAGAAAGGAGCGAAAATATTTTCTCTGGTGAATAGAAACAACTCGTCTCTGGCCCGGATGAGCGACAGGGTGTTGTATCTCAACTGTGGAGCAGAGATAGGTGTCGCGGCGACTAAATCTTTCTCCAGTCAGTTAACTCTGCTCTACATGCTTGCCTTTGCCATGTCTAACCGGCTGGACGAAGGGTTAGAGAAATTAAACGAAGTCTCAATTATGGTTGAGAAAAACTTTAGCAAAAATGGCAAGAATATAGAGGAACTGGCATGGCGAACCAAAGACAAAAATGATTTTTATTATATAGCCAGGGGGATCAACTTTGCCATAGCTTCGGAAGGAGCACTGAAATTAAAAGAGGTTTCTTATGCCCATGCCGAAGGTATGCCCGCCGGCGAATTGAAGCACGGCACGCTGGCACTTATTGAAGAAGGTGTTCCAGTGATAGCCATCTGCCCCAGCGATCATACCCTGAAAGAAACTCTCTCTAATATCGAAGAAACCAGAGCACGAGGAGCTTTTATCGTTGGCATATCAGATCAGTACAATCCCATCTTTCACGAGTGGATTGAGATTCCCAGTATTGAATATATTTACTACCCCCTGCTGACCATTGTGCCGCTTCAGCTCCTGGCTTACCATTCAGCGATCGCCCGGGGTAAGGACCCCGACAAACCCCGCAACCTGGCAAAATCGGTGACGGTGAAGTGAAACCGAGATGAAGATCTTGGTAACTGGCGGAATGGAGAAATCAGCGCACATACTTATTTTACAAACAGGCTTCGATAATAGTTGACAGTCTCCGCCAATCCTTCCTTCAGCGAGAATCGAGGCTGCCAGCCAAGTTCTTCTTGTGCCTTAGAGCAATTAAGGCAAATTCTATAGACCTCCCCTTTTCGTACCTGGGAGTAATGAGGATTGTCTTTATATTTCAATCCCTCAGCTAAAAGGTCAAACATCTCTTGGTCTGACGTCTCCACCCCTGTGCCAATATTGTAGATGCCGCCTTTATCTCCTTCCATCGCCAAGACATTAGCCGCCACTACATCAGATACATGGACATAGTCACGAGTTTTGTCTCCTTTACCAAATATGGTAGGGCGCTGCCCTTGCAAGATTTGGCCAGTGAAGATGGCCACTACCCCAGCTTCGCTTTTGGGGTTCTGTCTCTGGCCATAAACATTGGCGTACCTGAGCACTGCATAGTCCAGTCCATGCTCAAGATTAACAAGGTGAAGATAATGCTCCACAGTATGTTTGGAGATTCCATAGTAAGAAAGCGGGTTTACTGGATAGCTCTCATCTACAGGGCGATATTCTGTCTCACCATAAACTGCCCCTCCAGAGGAGGCATAAACTATTTTCTTCACTCCAAAACGGAGACACTGGAGAATGAGATTTAAACTGCCCAGAATATTTTGCTTTGCATCAAAAACAGGATCCTCCACTGACTTTTGAATCACTGTTTGAGCTGCTTGATGATTAACTAGCTCTGGTCTTTCTTCCTCAAATATCCTTTCCATCTCAGAGCTACAAATATTCACCTGATAAAACTTTGCTGCCGAATTGAGGTTTTCAGGGCGTCCTGTGGATAAATCGTCCACTATAACTACCTGATGACCCCGCTCTATCAACGCATCAACTATATGCGAGCCAATGAAGCCGGCTCCGCCAGTAACCAAAACTTTCATAATTTTTTCCTATTAAAAATCGCTCCAGTATAGCCCAAGTCACTAGACAAAACAATCCTTAGTAGCGCTCGACTTTTAACGCTTCTTTACTCTCTATAGTAATATAAGTATAATATCAGCTTACTATTACTAAGCAAGGCAAGGGAGTAGTCTAATGCCCCAATTTCCCAGAAAGCACTCTTTTATATTCATTGGTTCTGTATTTCATCAAGCCTTGCATACAGGAACTTCTCCAAAATTATTGAAACAACATTTCAGGGATCCTCTTCATAAGAACGCCTATTATCTTATGTCAACTACAGCTATCACTTCTCTTCTCGGTTTTGTCTTCTGGATGGTAGTAGCCAAGTTATATGACCCCGCTGATGTGGGATTGGCTTCAGCCTCCATCGCAGCAATAGG
>JAUWOK010000080.1 GCA_030612165.1 Dehalococcoidia bacterium | reverse complement strand
CTTGGGGCTTGGGGTTTTGGATTTCTATTCGCAGGGGTACGTGTAAGGGTTGTGGTTGGAACGAGAACACCCCCGCCTGAGCTTTGAAGCTGGGCTTATAATAGTGAACAGAAGCATATTAAGACCAAGGGCGTAGATGGTGGATTTCGGTTTTGTGGTACACTTAGCCAGCAAAGCAGAATACAGTTTCTAAACAAGGGAGGAGTCAGCGATGATTGCAGCTCGATTCAAGAAAGTTTTTGAGCCAACGAGCATAGGTCAGATGCAACTGAAGAATCGTATAGTCATGCCACCGATAGGAACCAACTATGCCGAAGAAGGCGGCGCTGTTGGTCAGCGGACGCTCGATTACTATGAGGCAAGGGCTAGAGGTGGGGTAGGATTGATTATTGTCGAAGGAAGCGCTCCCAGCCTGCAATGCACCATGCCTCACCAGGCATCGCTCGGAGACGATAAATTGATTCCCAAATGGCAAAAACTGACGGATGCCGCTCATAAATACAATGCCAGGATAGCTATCCAGATAATGCATTCCACCATGGAGAACTCGGATGGAAAGGCAGTGCAGGTAAGTCCGTCCCCGGTCATAGTACCCGCCAGAATTATGGGTGTCTCAGGAGAACCTCCTCATGAACTAACTGTGGAAGAAATTGCTGAAAGGGTAGAGTGGTTTGCTTCGGCTGCCAGACGTGCCAGGGAAGCTGGCTTTGATGGGGTAGAGATTCACGGTGCTCACCAGTACATTGTCGCTGCCTTTCTCTCCTCAGCTACCAACCAGCGCAAAGATAAATACGGTGGCTCGGTCGAGAACAAGGCAAGATTTTTGGTAGAGATAATTCAGGCTGTCAGAGAAGAGGTAGGCCCAGATTTTCCTGTCTGGGTCAGGATCAATGCCCGGGAATGGGGAGTGGAGAACGGGATTACCATCGAGGAGACCAAACAGGTGGTACCGCTGGCGGTGGAGGCGGGTGCTCAGGCAATTCACGTATCGGGTTATGGCGCCGGGTCTTATATAACCACCGCTCCAATTTCAGATACCCCGGGCTTTCTGGTACCTCTGGCTGAAGAGGTCAAGAAGCTGACCAACGTGCCGGTGATTGCAGTGGGCAGACTGGACCTTGAGCTTGGAGAGAGGATTCTCGAGGAGGGCAAAGCTGACCTTATAGCCATAGGCAGGCATCTTATGGCCGACCCAGACCTGCCCAACAAGGTTGCTGAAGGAAGGCTTGATGAAGTTATCCCGTGCATAGGCTGTATGGAGTGTATCGAACGGCTCGCCTTCGATGAACGCGGCGAGGGCGTAACCTGCGTCGTCAATCCCGCGATGGGAAGGGAGAGGGCATACCAAATTAAGCCCGCGGGAAAGGTAAAGAATGTGGTCGTAGTTGGTGGTGGTCCGGCCGGTATGCAGACTGCCATTGTGGCAGCACGGAGAGGTCACAGGGTTACTTTGTTTGAAAAGGATGCGAAGCTGGGTGGTCAACTGAATATAGCCGCGCTACCTCCATTTAAGGGCGATATCTTCCCCTGGATAAACTATCTGGTCAATCAAGTTGACAAAGCTGGAGTGGAAGTTAGGCTTAATACAGATGCCACTGCTGAAATCGTTACTGAAGGGAATCCAGATGCCGTTGTGATAGCCACAGGAAGCATTCCAGCCATGCCTGATATACCTGGCATTGATAAATCAAATGTGGTTACTGCTCAAGATGTACTCTCGGGCAAGGCAACAACAGGGCAGAATGTGGTCATCATCGGTGGGGGGATGGTTGGTTGTGAGACGGGGCACTATCTGGAGGAACAGGGAAAGACGGTGACCATCATAGAAATATTGAAACGGATGGCCAACGACATGTTATTCATGACAAGACGCCGGCTCATGGATGGGCTGAGAAGCAAAAAGGTGACCCTGCTGACCAGCGCGACCTGTGAAGAGGTAAGGGAAGACAGTGTTCGCGTAACTACTGCTGAGGGTGAGAAGGAAACCATTCGAGCAGACACAGTCATTATAGCAGTCGGCTATAAGGCGAATGAGCGCTTATACAAAGCCCTTGAAGGTAAAGTGCCTGAAATATACTGCATAGGCAACTCTTCCGAACCGCGAAGAATACTGGAAGCTATCCGTGAGGGATACCGGACCGGGCTGGCTTTATAGAGGCTGTTACGAGCCGTTCAGGTTGTGCTTCTGATTATAGTAGTCAACGGAGTTTCCTGGAGCGACAGCTCTCCATGTGGATGGGAAGACTGACTTTTTTTACCAATCCGACGAAAACCTTGAAAGAACGAAAAAGCGCTTACCAGTGCGCGCTGCTGATACAATATAAGCCAGAATTCTGGAAAAACTGAACTGTTACTAGTACACTTAGTTACTGGAGCACGCTCAATTTTTTCTACTGGCTAATATGGATTTAAGCGAAGAAAAGGAACTCGTCAGACAAGCACAAAAAGACCCTGATGCTTTTGCTGAGCTCTACGACCAGTATTATCCCAAAATCTTTGGCTATGTCCTGAGGCGGACTGCCAATCTTGAAGCTGCCCAGGATATTACTTCAGAGACATTCCTAAAGGCATTGAGGAAGCTCTGGCAATTTCGCTGGCGCAATATCTCTTTTTCCTCGTGGCTGTATAAAATCGCCGCCAACGAGATTAGCCAGTATTTTAGGAAAGCCGAATACAAAAAATCCGTATCACTGGAAGAATTACAGGAACAGGGTTTTGAACCCATATCACCCCATGACCCCGAAAGCGAACTAATAGAAGCGCAGGAAAAATTAAAACAATATCAGGATTTTCTGGACATTCAGGAAAAAATCGTCCGGCTCCCTGCTAAATACCAGGAGGTCATTACTCTCAGATTTTTTGAGCAAAAACAGATTAAAGAAATCGCTGAAATCCTGGGGAAAAAAGAGGGAACAATAAAATCCTTGCTGCACCGGGCAGTGGAGAAACTAAGAGAGGCCGATTAAACTACCCCACGAAAATCTTGCGATCTTCTTGGGGACGCCATCAAATTAAAGTCAAATTTACTCAGGGGCCCCAGAAAGTTGCAGGACTTTTTGGGTTAAATAATGCAACCTTTTTAGGCCTTCCGCATTACATTAATAGACGGAGATAAAGTTTATGAAACATGAGAACTTAATCCAGAAACTAGAAAACCTGGAAACTCCGGAAATTGAACTTCCAGGTCATAAACAAGCATTAAAAATGACTTTGCTTGGCTCCGGGCGTTTTAAGGAGAGGACTATCATGGATTGGGCAAAAATATTAGCCCCCGTCAGTGCTGCTGTGGTGTTAATAGCGGTTGTGGGATTTTTTAATGTAATTCAACCCCAATTGCATATAGCCCAGGCGAAGGGAATCGCCCTGAACGACCCTCAAGTTCAAGAATTGATGGAGGATTACGAACTGGCGATTACAGAAGTTAAGCTACGGGATGGCGAGGCATTTGTTTTACTTGCTCCCGAACTTGAAGCTAATTCTGGACGGGGAATTTTTTCTGAAGACACTGAACCTCCTGAACCTATCCCTGGAGAGGCAGGCAATACCTCTCCAGGGGAACTGGTTCCTGGATATATCATCAAGGTTGACCTCCTGGAGAAAAAAGTGAGTGAGTTCGGGGAAATAGATGAGGTTATAGCTCTTAAGGATATGAACCTTGAGGACATAGACTTCGCAAAGTTCGAACCATCAGAGGGTGCGGCTCCTGATGAGGCCGACCCGGAGTAGAGGAAAATGGGTGATAGCTTTCAGGGAATTAAATCGTTGGAAAGCTGGGGAGGGATTGACGGGCTGCAACCCCTCTCGGGCACAAAAGGTCGTCAGACAGCTCGGAAACTCTAAATATTTATCGGAGGTGAACTAGATGAACAAGGGATTGATAACTGTATTAGTCTTGTTGCTGCTGCTGCCGCTGATAGTCTCTGTTCAGCAGGCGGTGGATAAGCCCGGATCTCTGGAAATCAGCAGGTTCTCTTCTTATGAGGAATTAAAAGGATTTGTGAAGACGAACACAAAAGATGCAGGAATGCTTATCATGCGCGGCGAAATTTGGCTAAACCAGGCCGAAGGCGCCGCCCCTGCCCCTGCCTTCTCTGACCAGGATTACTCTACCACCAACATCCAGGTTGCCGGGGTGGATGAGGCAGATATCGTCAAGACCGACGGGGAGTATATTTACCTCGTTTCGGGGAACAAGACTATCATCGTGAAGGCGTATCCCCCTCAACAGGCTCAAGTCCTGTCAGAAATCG
>JAUWOK010000077.1 GCA_030612165.1 Dehalococcoidia bacterium | reverse complement strand
TCTCTCTGGCTACAAGTACGTCAACTGGCAATATAAGCGAAACATTGTTTCCCTTGGCTTCTTTCAGCAGATCTCTGGCTATGTCCAATTTATCCTCCTCTACCGAAGAAAGCCCCACATTATGTCCCTCTGCTTTTAGGAAAGTAGCAGCCATGCCTCCCATGATGAATAACATATCCGTTTTCCTCAGCAGGTTTTGCACCAGTCCTATTTTGTCGCTAACCTTAGCGCCGCCAATCAGGCAGGCAAAAGGCTTATCCGGCCTGTTTACAACCTTGCTCAAAGCTTCTATTTCGCTTTCCATCAAGAAACCAGCTACTGACGGCAAGTATTTAGTTACTCCTACTGTGGAAGCATGCGTCCTGTGCGCAGTACCAAAGGCGTCGTTGACATAGATATCTGCCATGAGCGCTAATTTTTGGGCGAAGAAAATATCGTTTGCCTCTTCTTCAGCATGAAAACGCAAGTTCTCCAGCAGTAAAATCTCCCCTTCCCCAAGTGTGTCGACCATTTTCTGCACCTCATCTCCGACACAATCCGGAGCTTGAATGACAGGCAAGTCCAGTAATGAAGATAAATACCTGGCTACGGGAGCCATGCGCAATTCTTCGACCACTTTGCCTCCCGGACGCCCCAGGTGGGAACAGAGGATAAGCCTGGCCTTGTGATCTATCAGATATTTGATAGTGGGCAAAGTAGCTCTAATGCGATTGCCCTCGCTGATAGCGCCGGTGTCTATATTCAGAGGAACATTAAAATCAACTCTGAGTAAAATCTTTTTCCCGTCAAGATCTATATCTATAACTGTCATCTTTTTCATGCGATACCTTTCTCCTCACCCGTTCTTTTTAGTAATCACGCTGTACGAGAGAGTGTGCTATTTCCTCTAACGGCGCCAACTTAGCTGCCTCAATGCCTGTAGCTTCAAGCTGGGCAAAAGCCTGATGACTGTAATACTCAACTTTTTCCTGGGCATATTTTCCGGCGTTTACTTTATCAAGCAGTCCTACTATTCTAGTTACTTCCTTCCCATCAAGCAACCTTCGGGAATATATTTCTTCAAATTCTTTTCTGTTTATACCGCTGCTCTTTTCCAGAGCGTAAAGCACGGGCAGTGTCTTTTTCTTCTTTTTGATATCGGCGCCGACAGGTTTCCCTGTTTGCTTTTCATCTCCCCAGATGCCCAATATATCATCGCGAAGTTGAAAGGCCAAACCCAAATATTCGCCAAAGCTGTAAAAACAGTCAGTTATTCTATCACCCTCGTCGTCCGCTGTCCCAAGATATGCACCCAAAGCAGTCGCTGTTGCCAGTAGCGCCGCGGTTTTCTTAGTTATCATATTCAGATAGTCATGGACGGTTACATCGAAACGGGCCTCGTATGAAATATCCATGTGTTGTCCTTCACAGAGATTGAGACAGGCCCTGCTTAACATCCCTGTGGCGTTCAGGGTTTTTCTTTCACTTATGCCGTTGCGCCGTAATTTGAGCACCTCGAGATGAGCAATAGAAAACATGGCGTCGCCGGCGTTTATAGCCTGTGCCTTGCCCCATAATTTCCATACTGTAGCCCGGTGATGGCGTTCTGGGCTGTCATCTTCGATGTCGTCATGAATCAGGCTAAAATTATGAATAAGCTCCACCGCTGCCGCGGCAGGCAAGATCTGCTGGATGTTTCCACCTGTCGCCTGGCAGGCAAGAAGGCAGAGCTTCGGACGGAGTAATTTGCCTGTTGTTTCAAATTTCGGTTGTCCGCTCGCGTCTTCCCATCCCATATGATAACGCAGCAACGAAGACACACCTACATCGTGCTCGCTGACAGCCTTTTGTAATTCGGCTGTTATCTCTTCCTGATAAGAAACGGGAATTTTAGACAACATAGGATGCTATCACAGCCCTGCGCTGGAAGTAAATAAATTGCAGGTTCCGAAAATGTACAGGCCTAACAGAATAATGGAGTACCAGCTGATAACCGAAAAGGTTTTGCGTTTCCGCCGGAGCTTGATCCCGGCGATAATCGTGAGATTCATCGCTACTACTACCGCGATGGTAATAAGGTGGTTTGTTGTTACTGCGGCGAGAATAGGGCCAGGAGTATAGAAAATATCCGCAAGGGGAATGATGGCAAGGTTAAACATATTGCTGCCCAGTATATTGGCTACTGCCATATCCATAGCTCCCAGGCGCATAGCGGCAACGGCGACTACCAGTTCCGGCAGGGAAGAAGTGATGGCCAGGAATGAGCTGCCCACAAAGGTTGTGCCCCACCCTGTTACCTCTGCGATTTCATTACCGATGAAGGATAACCATATACTGGCAGCAATAACTGCTGCTGCTGCTAAAGCAAATCTGGAATATGTCTTCTTCGTAGAAGTGTTTTTGTACTTGAGGGGGGGTGCGGATTGAGGTGAATTTTGCTGGTTGCGCTCGGAGCGAAATGTTTGTCTCAGCCCCAGCAAATATACTACCAGGATAACAATGCTGGGAATGCCCAGCCAGCCCAGAGTTAACCAGGTGATTCCCCCGGCAAAGATGCTTCCTGCCACAATAACAACAAGTAATATTCCCCACCCTGCCATAACAACATGCTGGCGGCGTGCTTGAGCTAAGGCGGGCAAACGCTGCTGACAGACATCAAGCAAAGCTATGATAACAAGATTGAAGGAACAGCTTCCCAAAATAGTTCCCATCCCCAGGTCAGGGGCACCGATCAACGCGATTGAGCTGATGCCTGTAATTAACTCGGGCAGGGAGGTTATGGCAGCAAGCAGGGCAAACCCCACCCACACCCTCCCCCAACCCGTCTTTTCTGCAATGGCATCACCATATTGAGTTAGTTTGGTTCCTGCAAAAATAATGATAACAAAGCAGAAAGCGAATTTAAGCCAGATCAAAAAGCACCTCTTATCACTACTGGTGGCATCGAGTATTCATATTACCACAATAACGGGACTGCATTACAAAGCATAGGCAGTCATCCTGGTATGGTATAATCCTTGCTTCGAGGAGAGGTGACCGAGAGGCTGATGGTGCCGCTCTCGAAAAGCGGTGGGCAGCAATGTCTCGTGGGTTCGAATCCCACCCTCTCCGCGGCACCGGCAGGTCACGCAATATGGTTCATTTGTTTGACGAATGCCACCAGAAGCAATACACTTATTTGCGGTTGTCTCTTAGGCAACAAGAGAATGGTTCTTTACTGGAGAGGTGCTAGAGTGGCCGATCAGGCGCGCCTGGAGAGCGCGTGTCGTTTTTAACGACCGTGGGTTCGAATCCCACCCTCTCCGCCAATTGGGAAGCTGGGCGTAATTCCCCTCAGCCCCCCTTTCGCCCGTCTTACAGAAGCAATTCTTTCGGATTGAAAAACCGCCAAAGAACCTGGAGGAATATCGGCTCGAACTTCATTTTGGGCTAAAAGTGAGGGAAGCTCACTTTTAATTTGATTTCATAGAATTTGTTAGCATAATAATGATAAAATCAGATATTAATAATATGATGTTATCAAATTATGGAAAATAGTCAAGAAAATAGATTAATAAAAGGATTAGATCCTTGCGGATAAAGATTGAGCTTTCACAAGATGAGTTTGCAAGAAAAGCAGATGTTCCCTATATGGCGCTAACTAAAATCGAAACGGGGGTAATAAAAAAACCTTCAGTGTTTATCATGGCTAAAATAGCCAAAACATTGGAAGTAACTTTAGACGAGTTGATTAAATAAGCTATGCAAAAATACACCCCCTTAATTGAAAAATTGTTTTCAAAAAATTATCGGCTTATTGATGGAACTGATGAAATTTTTGAACTAGAGTTGGCTTTGTGGGAATATGAAATTTTATCAAAAGAAGAATTGATCAACAGAAGTGCGTATTTCAAATTAGTTGACGGAGTAGAAACAACCCATTTTAGAACTTGTAATCTTCATAATCTTGAAGAAGTCCATAAAAATAGTTCCTTCAGGACAAAGATTTTCTTTTTAGATGGTAAATATTCCACTGGTTATGCTACACATAGTCTTTTCCCGTATCGCGGCAAATTTCACCCTCAACTGATTAGAGCATTATTAAATATTCTTGAGGTTAAACCAGGTAATATAGTTCTTGATCCGATGGCTGGAAGCGCAACAACATCAGTTGAAGCAAACTTGCTAGGAATTGATTCAATCTCTGTTGATTTAAGTCCATTTTGTAACTTGATGGGCAGAGCAAAAACCTTTGCATTAGACTTGGATTTCAAGACGCTTCAATCGGTCGCCAAAGACCCAAAGGAATTATTAAGAAAATTAAAAAAAGAAAAAGTTCCTGATTATTTTATAGATAACAAAGAGGACAACAGGAGAAATTATTATGAAATAATTTTGTTGGCTTTTTTAGATTCAATGGGTTTCGCGAGTCGAAGCAGTTCTTCAATTGACAAACTTTTCCCGAGAGTACTAGAAAGATA
>JAUWOK010000056.1 GCA_030612165.1 Dehalococcoidia bacterium | reverse complement strand
CAAAACATGCACCCACCCCTGTCGTCCAACCCTGTTGCTCGCACATCATAGCCATTGCGACGTACGACCATCTTACCGCAGACATGACAAAAAGTGTTTCCACTTTCATGGCCGTGAACATTCCCCACATAAACAAACTTCAACCCCGCACGTCTGCCTATCTCACACGCCCTTTCCAGACTGGCCAGTGGGGTGGGCGGCAGGTGCTTCAGGTTATGAGCAGGATAAAAGCGGGTCACATGCCAGGGAACCAGCTCGCCCAGCTCATCCCGAATCCATTCGGCAATTTTCTTAAGCTGTTTTTCGTCATCATTCACGCCGGGAATGATGTTGGTAACCACTTCAACGTGCATACCCCACTTCTGCCTGGCTCGCTTTGCCACAGCCAGAATGCCCTGCCAGTGACGCACTCTGGCTAACCAACGATACACTTCATCGTTAAAACCTTTGACATCCACTCTCCAAACATCAAGATAGGGCGCGATCATGTCCAGGGCTTCTGGAGTGAGGTATCCATTAGTGACATAAACAGTGTATAACCCTTTTTCATGGGCTAACTTTGCCGAATCCAGAGTGTATTCAAACCACACCGACGGTTCGTTATATGTCCAGGCTACGCCGGCACAACCATAATGTCGAGCTAACTCCACTCCTTTCTCCGGGGATATCTCACGCGAGGAAGAAGCCGGCACATCGACACAGGCGATCTCCCAGTTCTGGCAGTGCCGGCAGTGAAAATTGCACCCCCATGTACCCATGGAGAAAACAGGACTGCCCGGGGAGAAATGAAAAAGGGGCTTCTTTTCTACCGGGTCAACCGCCACCGCAGTTGCTTCCCCATAGTTCAGGGAGACTAGTTTGCCGTCACGATTAAGCCGCGCCCGGCAGAGCCCAGTTCTGCCCGGATTGATAACACAACGCCACTGGCAAACATGACAGCGGACTCTTTTTCCAGCAAGCCTTTCGTAAAGGATAGCTTCTCTTTCCATTATTCGCCCTCGTGGTTTATTATATCATCAGCAAATGATAATCGGAGTAACAGGCAATACGGGCAGCGGAAAAAGCACGGTATGTCTCATGCTGGGCGAACTCGGCGCCGCGGTCATTGACGCGGATAAACTGGCTCATGAAACTTATTCTCCCCACAGCCAGACATGGCAAAAACTGGTCGCCAGCTTCGGCAAAAGCATACTGACGGATACATCCGAGATCAACCGCCGCTCTCTGGGACAGCTAGTCTTTGCTGACACAGAATCGCTGACAACGCTCAACCGCATAGTGCATCCTGCGGCACGGAAACTGGCGCAGGAAAAAATAAAGCACTTCCAGGCACACGGAGCAAAGGTAATAGCCCTGGAGGCTACCCTACTCATTGAAGCGTGCTGGCTGGACCTGGTAAACAACGTCTGGCTCGTAACAACACCCGAAACAATTATACGCCGCAGGCTGGAAAAACATCCCCGCTTCAATAACGAGCAACTAACAATGCGCCTTAAAGCCCAGTTACCCGTAAGCGAAAAAATGAAATACGCCGACGAGGTAATCCATAATGATGGCGACATGGCACATCTGGCAGCAAAAGTATCCGAGCTATGGCAACGCCTGAAAACAGGAGAGGCTCCGCATAGATAACAGCAGGTGCCATAACTATATGAGCTCTGCGCCTCTTGTAATTATACTGTGCTTATAATAAACTGAATTATGACGGTAAACTCGACAAGAAAAGTGGGGGTGGTGTGGTGTGGATGATCCTGACGCTTGGCTTATAATAGGATTTCTACTCTGTCTGGCATTGTCGGCCTTTTTTTCCAGCGCCGAATCAGCGTTTATTTCACTGCCCAGGCTCCGCATAAGATACCTGGTAGAAAACAACGTTAAAGGAGCCAAAAAGCTGGAAAGGGAAGTCGAACACCCGGAAAAGTTTCTCGCTACCGTTCTGCTAGGTAATAACCTGGTGAACGTAGCCGCCGCTACTCTGGGAACCATCATGGCAGTGAATACTTTCGGGCCAGTGTGGGGCCCTATCGCAGCCACTGTGATAGTGACAATCCTGATTCTTATCTTCGGAGAAGTGGGACCAAAGACCTTTGCTGTTCGCCATGCCCAAAAGCTGTCCCTGTCATATATTAACTTCATAAAGGCACTTCAGACCGTATTTTACCCTATCGTCACAGCGCTGGGACACATTGGTTCGGGGTTTGCCCGAATAGCCACCACGGACGACGAGGACAGAACATCGATGAGCGAGGATGAGATCCGTTCCGTCATCAACGCTGGCGAGATGGAGGGTGTCGTGGAGGAAGATGAAGCAAAAATGCTGCACAAGGTTTTTGAGTTCACCGACCGCCCTGCCAGCAAGGTAATGCTACCGAGAACAGAGATTGACTGGCTAGAAGAAGGAACGACTCTAAACGATTTTCTGCAAATTTATACAGAAACACCCCACAGCCGCTTTCCCGTATACAGGGACAATACGGATAACGTGATTGGCATATTATTTGCCAAAGATGCCCTGCTGGAGTTGAGCAACAATCCCTCGCACAGAGAGCAAGTCATAGATCCTTTAGTAAAACCCGCCCCCTTTGTTCCAGAAAGCAAGCACCTGGGCGACCTTCTTACAGAAATGAGAGACAGCGGTTCTCACATGGTGATGCTCGTGGACGAATTTGGCGGCATTGCCGGGTTAACCACTCTCTCCCAACTCACTGAGGAGATCGTAGGCGAAATTCAAGACGATTTAACTGACGATGACAAAGATTTCGTATCGACAGGAGACAACTCTTACCAGCTGGACGGTGGATTCCGTGTTGAAGAGGCTAATGAAGAGCTGGAGTTGGGATTACCTCTGGATGATTATGAAACCGTAGCAGGCTTTATTCTCAGCCACCTCGGTCGCATCCCGCGGCAGGGTGAGCAGTTAAAATACAAAAATTTGCAATTTGTGATCACCGAAATGCGTGGGGTGAAAATAGAAAAAGTCATGGTCACCATGGAAAAAAAGAGTCCGCCCGGGGGATTACATCCCTCCTGAAGTAAAGAGGCTATATGCAACGACTGCGAATCAAATTCAGCAGAGGGGAAGAAGTCAAGTTCATCTCCCACCTCGATATAATGCGTTTCTGGCACAGGGCATTCAGGCGGGCAGAAATTCCCCTGGCATATTCTCAGGGTTTTACTCCCCATCCCAAAATTGCCATGGCAGCGCCCCTGCCCGTAGGGGTAACTAGCGAAGCAGAACTCATGGACATAGTCCTGCGTATATGGATGCCTCCTCAATCCCTGCTGATGTTAGCAAGCAAACAACTGCCGCCGGGCTTCAACATACTGGATGTGCAAGAAATAATCATGGATGCTCCGTCTCTCCAATCAATCGTCAGCCATGCCGAATATCGTCTCACGGCAAAGACAGGGCGGGGAAAAGAGGAGATAGCGAACTCTATCGCTTCGCTGCTCTCTGCTCAAAAAATACCCTGGCAGAGAGTAAGAGAAACAGGTACAAAAAACCTGGATCTCCGCCCTCTAATAGAGAGCCTGCGGCTCGTTGACTGCCACGCTTCAACATGTACATTGGAGATGAAACTAAAATGCGGCGCGAGCGGTAGCGGCAGAGCAGAAGAAGTGGCGTCGGCTCTGGGCCTGACAGAATTCCCCGAATCCATCCACCGTACCGCACTGTTTTTCGGCAGCGGAAAAGGAGAGTCGTTCCCCGCTTCATAATGAGACCCATTTCTGAAAATCCACTGCGCGCCGACCATGAACAATAAATTTCCGTTTTATATCCTTTTTCTTTACAATGGACAGGCCAATTCACCCGGCGTGAGAGCAGGATAAAGGGCACTATAAGGGAGGAAAAAGTTGAAACTTATCTTAATCAGGCATGGAGAGACTCCCTGGAACGAGAAAAAACTCATCCAGGGGGGCAGACAAGATATCGAGTTAAGCCCGGCCGGGATAAGACGGGTAGGCAAACTTGCCTCTTATCTGAAAAATGAGAAACTCAGTATTATCATCACCAGCCCCATGAAGAGGGCTGTCGCCACAGCAAAGGCTATAGCCAGCTTGCATGGACTACCGCTAGAAATTGACGACAGGCTCAAGGAGATTGATGTTGCCGACCTGGAGGGAAGGTCTTTGGACGACCTGAACGCTACTTTTACCCGTTTCTTAATGCAGTGGCAAAAGGACCGGGAGGCGGCAGATCTGCCCCATGGAGAGAAACTGCAGGAACTTCAGAATAGGGCATGGATGGTAATTCAAACGCTGCTGGAGGCACACCATGAAGAGACGGTGGTTCTGGTCAGTCATTACTTCGTTATCATGGCTATCGTCCTGCGGGCATTGGACCTACCCCTGGAAACCATGGTTAAATTCAAGCTGGCCCCCTGCGGGATCAGTGTTTTATCCTTCGCAGACCATGGGGCCAGGCTACTATCTTTCAACAATACCTGCTACTAATATCAAACTAGAAATACAGCAGAGACAGCTTTCGTGGAAAAAACTCAAATTATCTCAAGAGTGCGCAATTTCATCAGCGAGAACAACCTGCTCTCTCCTGGCGAAACACTGGTCGTCGGCGTATCGGGTGGAGCCGACTCGGTCTGTTTGCTTTGCCTGTTGTTGGAACTGCAAAGAGAGTTTGCGGTCAGACTGCATATAGCCCATCTGGACCATCAACTGCGGGGACCAGATAGCGCCGCTGATGCCGGGTATGTGGCCGACCTGGCCCGCCGGCTCAATGTTCCAGCGACGATAGAGAAGCGAGATGTTGCCGCCTGCAAAGAAAAATATCACTATTCTCTGGAAGAAGCAGCACGGCAGGTACGCCACAAATTTTTCGCTCATGCCGCCATGCAAGCAGGAGCACAAAAAGTGGCATTGGGGCATACACGTGATGATCAGGTTGAAACTATTTTGATGCACATATTGAGGGGAAGTGGAACCCTCGGCTTGCGTGGACTTGAACCCCTCTCCCCACTGGGAAAGATCCCGCTTCACCACACATCCCTAGCAGCCGGGATAACGGTAAACAGCCAGGAGGAACCAGACACCATCACAATTGTCAGGCCCCTGTTGGAGGTCACCAGAGAAGAAACAACTTTTTTCTGCTCTGCCCGGCACATTGAGGCACGAAGCGATGCCTCCAATTTTTCCCTGGCTTTCCTGCGCAATCGTTTGCGATTAGAGCTTCTACCCTGCTTAAGGAAATACAACCCTGGCGTCGACCACGCTTTACTCCGCCTGGCAGAAATATCTTCAGCCGACACAGCTTTTATTGAGGAAAATGCCTGGCGAATATGGAAAAAGATTACCCGAGAAGAACAAGAGACAGTATACCTGGACAAAAACACTTTAATCCGATTGCCGATAGCAATGCAAAGACAATTGCTGAAGATGGCTATCGCCAGCGTGCTGGGGAATACCCGTGATATTGAAATGAAACATATAGAAAGTATAAGACAGATGGCAGCCGGGCAAACAGGCAAACACCTCACCCTGCCGCACAAACTCGTATGCCGGAGCAGTTACAGGGAAATAGCCGTTTTCAGGAGCTCTTGTCCTTCACTCCCATGGCCATGTCCTTTTTCCCCTTTGCAAGAAGAGATAGTCATCAAAATACCTGGAGAAACAGTATTGCCAGGCTGGCGGATCGTGTCCAGTATTATCCCGAAGCAGATTGTAAACAATATCGGCCCCTTTGTCGCCGAGCTGGACTACGACAGGGCAGGAAACAAGCTCTTGGTCCGTCAGCGCAGGCCGGGGGACAGGTTCCAACCTCTGGGAATGAGCACAACCAAAAAACTGCAGGACTTCATGGTAAATGCCAAAATTCCTCTTCACTGGCGGGAATATGTTCCGCTGGTTTGCTCTCAGGAACATATCCTCTGGGTGGCTGGCTGGCGTATTGACGAGAGATACAAAATCACCGCAGGCACCAGGCAAATCCTGCGTTTAGAATTTTCCGAGATGTCATGAAAACAGTGGATGATGAAATTCGCCTGCGGCGACTCACAGTGGATGAAGCTCTTTACCGTCTGGACCAATATTTAGATGATGCCTTTATGTCAGGTCTGCCTGTCGTGCGGGTAATTCACGGGAAGGGGACCGGTACACTCAAGCGAGCAATCCATGAGATATTAGCCGGCCATCCACTGGTCAAATCCTTCCGTCTCGGTGATTACGGTGAAGGAGACTACGGCGTCACCATAGTGGAGATGATCTCTTAGCTTTACTTCGGCCTGGCACACAATGCACCCATAAACTTTTTCCCGTCACTCCCGTTCTAAAACTGTACGGAGAATTTTACGCCCGCGGGGGCTAACTTTTTCACCACAAATAGGCTAGAATAAATATACCATTAGAAAGGTGGGCCGAGGGATATGAACTCGAAGTTACTGATTGCTCTATTATCTGCGGGAATAGCTCTGCTCATCGCCGGGGTTATCCTGTTGCTCACTTAAAACTTCTCCCCACACCCTCCCCCCGGCACACTTCCGTTTCGGTTTTCCGCTATACTTTAGTGAAATGGTGAACCAGGAAAACATTATACTGATAGACAAACCCAGTGGCCTTAC
>JAUWOK010000085.1 GCA_030612165.1 Dehalococcoidia bacterium | reverse complement strand
TATGTTCGACATCCAGGCTATGGTATACCAGACCTATCACATGCAAGATGTTAGAGTGTTTTACAACAGGGAAGATTTGTGGGCCGTGCCCAGAGAAGTCTATGCCGGAAGCGAGCAGGTCATGGAACCATACTACATCATTATGCGTCTGCCCGATGCGGAGAAAGAGGAATTCCTGCTTATGCTGCCTTTTACTCCCGCAAACAAGAACAACACTATCGGCTGGTTGGCTGCCCGTTGTGACGGAGAGAACTACGGCAAGCTGCTTGCTTATCACTTTCCCAAAGATAAACTGATATACGGCCCCAGCCAGATTGAAAACCGTATCCAGCAGGACACCGTCATCACTGAACAGCGTGCCCTGTGGGGGCGAGGGGGCTCACGTGTTATTCGCGGCAATCTGCTTATGATTCCCATGGGAAAATCCAACCTGTATGTGGAACCCGTTTTCCTCCAGGCAGAAGCCGGCGGCCTACCGGAATTGAAACGAGTAATCGTGGTCTCCGGCAATCAAATAGCTATGGAAGCCACGCTGGGAGAAAGCCTGGCAGCTATCTACGATAACGAGGCCTTGCTCCCCCCCACGACGGAAATACCTCCCTCCCCGGGGACAGGAGACATAGTAAATGACACCGTTGCCAGCTTAATAGCAGAAGCACAACAGCACTATGCGCTCGCTTTGCAGTATCAAATGGCGGGAGACTGGGCTGGCTATGGAGAGGAATTAGACGCTTTGGAAACAATTCTAGACAGGCTGGAGAGTCTTACTGCCGTGGAATGAAACAGGGTTTAACACACTAAACTAAGGAAGGGCATAGCCCAGAAATTTGTAAACCAGCTTGGCCAGCAAAAAAGCACAGGAAGATGGCCCCTGTTCAGGACAGAATTCCACGACATCGAAGCCGATTACACGCTTGCGCGAGGCGACTGCTTTCAACATACTCAGAACAGTCTGCCAGCTCATTCCTCCTGGTTCGGGCGTGCCCACCGCTGGCATTATCCCGGGATCAAAAACATCCACATCCAGAGTTACATAAACATTTTCACCCAGGGAAGCCAGCACCTGTTCGATAATCTCGTCTTCCTGCAAAACAAAGGGCAGAGAGAAAGTGCTCACCCTTTTCCCACCCATAAATTCTTTCTCTTCACGGCTGAGACTGCGTATTCCCACCTGAGTGACTGGACAGATCTCAAAAACGCGCCGCATGACACACGCCTGTCCAAACCTGGTACCCATGTACTCATCACGAAAATCAGCATGAGCATCCAGCTGCAATACGGACATGTCCGCAAATTCCTCGCGATATGCACGCACCATGCCCAGGGTAAGAGAATGTTCTCCTCCCAACATGGCCACGAATTTCCCCCCCTGCACCAGTTTCCTTCCCGCCTGGTAAACTCTTTCCACCATGTCTGCGGGACCACTCAACACAGGCTCAATCTCAGGCAAAGTGTGAATGCCTGCATGATGTATCTCACGGTCCAGCTCCAGGTCGTAAAGCTCCAGATAGCGGGAAGCCTCGATGATAGCCTGTGGTCCTTTGCGGCTGCCGGCATGCCACTCCGTGGTACCGTCATAAGGCACAGGAAGAATAACAACGCCAGCTTTGTCAAAATCACAATATGGGGGACTGAGGGCAGCAAAAGCTCCCGGGGGAAATGAACTTACTTCATTCTCCATGATAAGCAAAAGGCGGTGCGGCGGATACCACTGGCTCTCTTTCTGCTTGCCAATCTCTATCAATAACACAGGTCCTCACGCGAACCGCGCCAAATTCCGCCCGAAATTCTTCAATAGCTTTATCAGTGTCAAAATCCTTACAGGAGAAAACATCTATGTTGACGTAGCCCTGCTCAACGAAAGTGTGGAAGCTGATATGGCTCTCCGCAATAAAAACAAAACCGGATATCCCCCAGTCGTCCACATTATGTTTGCCGTATTCAAAAACGAAAGGAGGAGAAATCCTCTTCATGCCTATCCTGGACGGGTACCCCTCCAGCCAGCCACGCAGGAATTTTTCGTCCTTAAGAATACCGCGGTCGTCAACATAACCGTCTATAATCAAATGCATTAAACCTCTTCTGACTCCTCTCTTATCATTTTCTCGTTAGTCCTTATCCAACGCACCACCCAGGTATTCCTCCACTATTGCCATGGCACAATACTTCCCACACATACTGCAAGCCCGCCCGGAGGTAGGATGCTTGACATCATGAAAACAGCGCACCCGCTCTGAGTTCAATGACAAATCAGCTTGAGTAGCCCAGTCAAATTTCCGACGCGCCCTGGCCATATTCTTATCCCATTCTCGGGCACCGCTCACCCCTTTTACAATGTCACCGGCGTGGGCAGCTATCCGGGAAGCGATAACTCCTTCCTTAACATCCTCGGCATCAGGCAAAGAAAGATGCTCCGTGGGAGTGACATAACATAGGAAATCTGCCCCGGCAGCCGCAGCGACAGCACCACCTATGGCACCGGTAATATGGTCATAACCAGCGCCTATATCGGTCACCAGTGGACCCAGAACATAGAAAGGCGCTCCCCGGCAGATACTCTTTTCCAGCTGCACATTGCAGACTACCTGGTCCAGTGGCAAATGCCCCGGTCCTTCCACTATAACCTGAACACCTGCTTCCCGCGCACGCTCCACCAGCTCACCCAGAATAATCAATTCCTCCACCTGTGCCCTGTCAGTAGCGTCTTCCAAACACCCCGGGCGCAAGCCGTCCCCCAGGCTCAAAACTATGTCGTATTCATGAGCTATCTCCAGCAAGCGGTCATAGCGACAAAACAGAGGGTTCTCTTCGTTCCTGTGCAACAGCCAGCCAGCCAGGAAAGCCCCTCCTCTGGAAACTATACCGGTAACCCTGCGCTGCTGCTTTAAACGCGCTATAGAGGCCTGCGTAACACCACAATGAACAGTCATAAAATCAACACCGTCCCTGGCCTGATCCTCTATGGCGGCAAACATATCATCAGCGGTCATGTCCACAATAGTCCCATATTTATTAATGGCCTCAACCCCGGCTTGATAAATGGGAACGGTTCCCACAGGCAGAGGACAAGCACCAATAATCGTTTGCCGTATGGAGGAGATATCTCCTCCCGTGCTTAAATCCATAACTGCATCCGCCCCATAATCCACCGCAATTCGCATCTTCTCCATTTCCGAATCCAGGTCTCCGAAATCAGGCGAGGTGCCTATATTAACGTTGACCTTGGTCCGCAGTCCCTTTCCAATGCCGCGAGGCACCAACTCTGTGTGCCGCAAATTAGCCGGAAGCACTATCTCGCCAACGGCCAACCCCCTCAGGATAAAAGTCTCTTCCACCTCTTCCATACGGGCCACTTCCTTCATCTGTGAAGAAATAATTCCTTTACGCGCTAAT
>JAUWOK010000066.1 GCA_030612165.1 Dehalococcoidia bacterium | reverse complement strand
AGGAGGTTTATCCTGGATTGATAGGTGCCGGCATGGCAGCCAGCGCGGTTTTCGGTGTGCCCAGAATGGGGCCTGTGTGCGGAGGCATGTTTCTTTCGGGCAAAGAGGCTGCGAAGCTGGCCGTAGAGATGTTGCGGCAGGGGACTTCCGTTCAAGCGGAGACGAGAGGGAAATAGAGAGCGATGGCAAAGACTGTTGCCGAGATTAACGAGAAAATAAAGAGAGGCCAGGCAGTGGTAGTGACTGCCGCGGAGGTCATCGATATTGCCCGCAGCCAAGGGGTAAGCCGGGCCGCCCGCGAAATCGACGTAGTAACCACGGGCACTTTTGGCCCCATGTGCTCCTCGGGAGCGTTCCTGAATGTGGGGCATTCTCAGCCGAGGATCAAGTTTGGCGGAGGCAGGGCTTGCTTAAACGATGTTCCTGTTTACACCGGCATCGCTGCCGTGGATGTCTTTCTGGGGGCCACTGCTATTCCCGATTATGACCCCAGGAACAGAAGTTATCCCGGTGAATTCAGATATGGGGGAGGGCATGTGATAGAGGAACTGGTGGCGGGGAAGGATGTCAGATTGGAAGCTGTTACCAGTGGCTCTGATTGTTATCCCAGGAAAAAACTGGAAACATGGATAAATATCAAGGATATTAACGATGCTACGCTGTTTAATGTCAGAAATGCTTACCAGAATTACAATGCTGCCGCCAATCTCTCCGGGCGGATGCTCTATACCTATATGGGCGTACTCAAGCCGAACCTGGGCAATATCAATTATGCGACCGCGGGGGAGTTATCCCCCTTGCTTAATGACCCTTATTATCAGACCATCGGCATAGGAACCAGGATATTCCTGGGTGGGGGAATCGGTTATGTGGCCTGGCATGGCACACAGCATTGTCCGGATGTTCCGCGGGGGGAGAATGGCGTGCCCAAGAGGGCGGCGGGTACGCTTTCCGTCATTGGAGATATGAAGCAGATGAAGCCCGCCTGGCTGATGGGAGCGAGCATGCTTGGTTATGGCGCCACGCTGGTTGTAGGCATCGGTGTTCCCATTCCCATCTTGTCCGAGGAGGTACTGCGCCACACTATGGTCAGTAACGCCGAAATTTTTGCGCCCGTGGTTGATTATTCAGGAGCTTATCCCCGCAGGGAAGAGGGCATACTGGCAGAAGTGAGCTATGCGGAGCTGAGGAGCGGTTCCGTTGAGATACAAGGCAAGGGAATTCCCACCTCCTCCCTGTCCAGTTATTCCAGGGCACTGGAGATTGCCAGCATCCTGAAGGGGTGGATAGAAAAGGGAGAGTTTTTGCTTACCGAGCCTGTCGTCTCTCTGCCGGGGGTGGAGGAGGGGGTTACTTTTAAGCCCCTTGAGGAAAAGCCGATAATAGAAGTAGAATAGTCCTGTTATCAAGAGGGTAAACGAGAGATGGATATTTCGAAAAGGTTAGTGTTGCATTTTCCTCCCCAGATGTCGAAGCAAGCGATAGTTTGTCACCTGGCCAGGGATTTTGACCTTACTTTCAGCATCGTCAAGGCGCAAATTACGCCCGGGGAGGAAGGGTTGATGGTCATGGAGCTCATGGGCGAACAGAGAGCCTATGACAGGGGGGTGCAGTATCTGCTGGAGGCGGGGGTGAAAATTCAATCCTTGAGTCAGGATGTGGTGCGCAATGAAGAGAGATGTACTCATTGCGGAGCCTGCGTAGCCCTCTGCCCGGCCGAAGCTTTTTCCGTGGAACCGGGCACCTGGAAAATTCTTTTTGATAATGATAAGTGCGTTGTCTGCGAAATATGCGTTAAAGCCTGCCCGACCCGGGCGATGGAGCTGTATTTTTAAGCGGGGCAGGGAGACAATGCATGGAAAGCCCTTGCTTTTACCGCCGCTGGATCACAGACGGCGATCTCGTTTCCTTTCATGTCGTTGAGGAAGAGAGCGATATCTATTTCAGGGCTGTGCGTAATCTGGAGAAGGAGGCAGCCTTGTCTCTTGCCGGACACCGGTCTTATCTGAAGGAGTACATCGGGCAATGTCCTCTTTTTCTCACCATGATGGAGCCGTGTATCGTGACAGAGGAATCCCCGGATATTGTCAGGCAGATGTCTCATGCAGGCGTGCTGGCCGGGGTGGGCCCTATGGCTGCCGTGGCCGGTGCCGTCGCGGAAGCGGTGGGCAGGGACCTTCTTTCTTTTTCGCCGGAGATCATCGTGGAAAATGGAGGCGATATTTTTCTCGTGACAAAAAGGCAGCGGCGGGTGGGCATTTATGCCGGGAGCTCGCCTTTTAGCGGCAAACTCGCTCTGGAAATCGAGCCTGAAGATACTCCCCTTGGTATCTGCACTTCTTCGGGCACGGTGGGGCATTCTCTGAGCCTGGGCGAGGCCGATGCGGTTGTGATTCTCGCTGCTTCCGCTGCCCTGGCCGACGCCGCCGCTACCGCCGTGGGCAACGTGGCTGGCAGTGAAGAAGATATTCCCCGGGCGCTGAAGAAAGCGCAGAGCATACAAGGGGTGTTGGGGGTGGTGGTTATCAAAGGGGAGAAGATGGGAGCCTGGGGCAAGGTGAAGATAGAGCCCATGTAAACCAACGCCTTTTTCCGAGGAGCAAGACGACGCGGGGATTTTTGCTACCTGCGAGAGCGAAATTGAAAGCTGAACGTAATCTCGCTATAATGGCTTTGCGCATGGTGGGTGTAGCCCAGAGGTTAAGGCGCCAGGTTGTGGCCCTGGAGATCGAGGGTTCGAGTCCCTTCACTCACCCTTTTTTTGCGCCTATAGCTCAGTGGATAGAGCATCGGTCTTCGGAACCGAGTGTCGGGGGTTCGAATCCCTCTAGGCGCGCTTTTCGGATCACCGTCTCAACCGGTATTTTCTTCGTGGTGCCAGGTTCAGTTCAATTGAAGTCCTGAAGCGGGATTCTCTTTCTGTATAATTGTTTGTTGCTATGGAATTTGTTATTTTGCCGAGAGAGATGGGAAAATTCAAGGAGAAAAAGACAAGAGGGCACCAGAAGGGCTTTACCCTCGTTGAGATTATCCTTATCCTGGTTATCGTTGGTCGGCCACTCCAGCCGCTTACTGGGCTTTTGAAGAGGGGAGTGGCACGTGTCATGACCCCGAGCTGCCTCGTATAGTATCTGGCGAGTTACCATATCCAGTTGAATAGTCATTATCGTGGGTGCTACAATCGCGATGAAAATAGTGAATAAGGCTATGGGGTATGTGTCTCAGTTTTGAGGGTATGATCCAAGCAGATAATGAGCCTCCTACGTAGTTTCCTGAAAGCAGTGCCATTGATAGGTTTTTAGGCCTTGACGGATATGCCCTAATTTAAAAAGAAGGGAGATTTTTATGGAGAAGAATGGTGATTTGATAGTTCGAACGGAACATCTAACTAAATGTTTCGGTAAGCTGGTAGCCGTAGATGACCTTAATTTAGAGGTTCATAAAGGAGAGATCTTTGGCTTTTTAGGTCCTAATGGCTCTGGAAAGAGCACAACAATGGGAATGATGCTGGGTCTTATCGCTCCTACCTCAGGAACAGTTGAGCTCTTTGGTCTGAACACTCAGAGCCATTTGCCCAAAATATTGAAAAGAATAGGGGCTGTGACGGAAAATCCCGGATTTTATCCCTACCTTTCAGGGAAAGATAATTTAGACTACATTGCCCGGATTACCGGAGGAATAAGCAGTAGCAGGATTGAAAAGGTTCTGGAATTGGTAGCGTTGTCAGGCCGCGAGAAGGATAAGTTCAGCAACTATTCTCTGGGAATGAAGCAGCGCCTGGCTATAGCTTGCGCCCTACTCAATGATCCCGAATTTCTCATTTTAGATGAACCGACCAACGGTCTGGATCCTGCGGGGATGAAGGAGATCCGTGGACTAATCATCAGTCTAGGCCACGAGGGGAAAACGATTTTTCTTAATAGCCACCTGTTGCACGAGGTGGAACAGGTTTGCAGTCGTGTGGCCATTATCAAACAGGGTAAGATGATTACCCAGGGACTGACAAAAGACCTGATGAAGAAGGGCGATTTACTGCAGTTAAAAGTAAACGAACCTGAAAAGGCTATGGCGATTTTAAAAAACATCGATTGGATAACTTCCATCGTCAGAGAAGATGATAAATTGCTTATCGATGTCAACGCAGAGAAATATGCCGAAATAAGCTCTGCTTTAGCCAGGGAAAGTATCTTTGTAACGGAAATGAGAGCTAAAGATAATACATTGGAAGAATATTTCCTGGAAATGACTGAGGAGAAAACAAATGCTTGAGATGATTAGAGCTGAGCTTTTTAAGCTGCGCAAAAGAAGAATGACATGGCTATTGCTTGTTGTCCTGGCTGCCTTCTTTTGTCTTATGTTTTTTGCTACTTATGGGATAATTTCTAGCTCATCCGATATGATGCCAGGAACAGCTATAGATGCTATAAGAGCCTCGCTTCAATTTCCTGACGCATTCAACATGATTTTTTCCACTGCGGGTACTATTGGGACGCTGTTGCTGATAATTCTGGTAGCATCGTCTATAGGCAATGAATATGGTTGGGGCTCCATCAGGCAGGTGCTGGCAAGAAGAGGAGTCAGGTATTATTTCGTTATATCAAAGCTGGTTTCTTTTATCGTTATAGCGGTCATAGGCTTGTTCATTTCTTTCATTATCGGATTTATTTTAGCCTTGATTACCTCCAGTCTATTAGGCAGTATTAACTGGGACTTTATGACGGTCTCTTACATTGGGGGACTGTTTAAAATGTTCGGATGGACACTATTTTCTTTACTTCCTTACATACTATTAACTACTTTCTTTGCCTTCTTAGGTCGCTCTGCTATAACCGGTATGGGTGGAGGGCTGGGGTTCTATTTTATAGAAGCTATAGCTGTGGGTCTATTCGGTCAGTCGGGGGGTTGGTTAGCTAAAATACCGGATTACCTTATTGGACCTAATGTCGATGCACTCATGCCATCTAGCCTATTTACTCATGGTGCATTTGCATCCGCCGGTACTTTACCGTCGACACTTCATGCCTCATTAACATTAGCTGTCTATTGTGTTGTGTTTAAAGTAATAACTTTAT
>JAUWOK010000047.1 GCA_030612165.1 Dehalococcoidia bacterium | reverse complement strand
CTCGTAGTTTTCCTGGCCGTGGATTTTCTGTTCTGGCTTTATGCCCAGCCTCTCTTTGGCGACCGCACCTGCTTTACAACAGACCGATACGACTTCGAATCCGTGAACTTCCAGCATCTTATCCAGAAGCTTGGCTTCGTTCTTTAGCCCGATGCAGAAAACTACACCCAGCCGAGAATAGTTCATCTTGTGGGCGAACTGAATAATTTCCTCAACCCTGGTATTTCTGGTTCTTAATCCCTGAGGGGTTCTTTCGTAACACTCAGCTTCCTGGAGTGAGGCGAGTCGGGCAAATTCTTTGACAGCAGCGTCGTCTTTATAGGTTGAGGCGGCTTTTTTTATTTCTTGTGGCTTAAGTTTCATAGGGCAAAAAGGAGGAGCTTCCTTCATGTCCGGCTCCGCGGTGTTCTTGATGACAGGGTAACAAACCCTTTTCTCGCATTTAGCACATGATGAGTGAAGCTCTTTATCTTGCATATCGATTCTCCTGCGGTTTTTTTAATTTTGTACGGGCTTTAAGAAGCAAGCGGGTGTGCCCTTTTTTCGGGAGGTGGTTTGACAGTGAAAGCCAGTATTGCCGCTACGGCGTAGCAGGCAGCACCTATAATGAAAGCTGTGGTATAACTACCTGTACTGTCGAAAATATATCCTCCCAGCAGTGGTCCTACAATGGCAGCGGCTGCTCTAGCCGTGGTTAAAAGTGCCATCAGGGGAGGAAGAGATTCAACGCCGAAAAGCTGCCCCATCATCCCTCCTATCGTTGCTCCTTTACCGCCATAGGCTATTCCGAACAGGGCAACGAATAGATACAGCATCCAGGCGTCGCGTATTCCTACGAGAAAGAGCATCATGAATGCGCCCAGAGTTACGGAGATACCGACGATTTTGCTGAAACCGATCTTATCGGCAAGATGTCCACCCAGTATTCTGCCGGCGATACTGAAGCCCAGTATAAGGCCAAGGGCGCCTGCTGCTGTTGTCGTGGGGAGGCCCATGTCTTCGGCGTGCGGAACGATATGAACTACGATCATAAGAAAAGCAACACTGGCAAAGAAATGGATAGACCAGGCCATCCACGCTGATCTTGTCTTTAGCGCTTGCTTCATGGTCCATTTTTTGTCGGGGAATGGAGTTGAGTTTGCCTGTTTTGCGGTGGTGCTTCCTTCGGCACCGTAAGGTTGGAGGCCTTTTTCAGCAGGGGTTCTGACGATGAAACGTGAAGCTATGAGCATGATAACGAACCCCGCTATGCCCAGTATAATGAAAGTAGTTCTCCACCCGTAGAGATCGATAAGGTGGCCGGACAAAGGTGCCAGGATCAAACCTCCGATGCCCATCCCTGCCATCTGGAGGCCTAATACCAACCCTCTCCTTTTGACAAACCATCTTTGTATGGTGCTTCCCGCTACGGTGGTTGAGGCGCTGATGCCCAGCCCCACCATGACACCGAAGAAGAGGTATAATTGCCATAAAGCCTGGATCTGGCTGCAGAGGATCAGTCCTGCCCCCAAAAAAGTGCCGGCGATAGCTACGATCGCTTTGAGGCTGTATTTATCCATCAGTCTTCCTATTATGATCGAGCCTATGGCGTAGAAAATATAGGAGACTGATATTACGGAAGAAGTTAATGTCCTTGTCCAGCCGAAAGAGGTTTCCAGTTCGGAGAAGAAAACTCCGTAATTATGGACGAAAGCATAGGAGGAGGTGATGAGGATGCAGGAGAGCAGTATAATCCATCCGTAGAATAATCCTGGCTTGTCTTTTTGGTCTGGCATAATACGTACCTTCCTTTCTGCCTCAGTCCGTGGCTCTATGCCTGCGGACAAAAGTTCCTATTCTTTTTAAAGCCTCTTCAATTTCTTTCAGGGGAGCGGCATAGCAACAGCGACAAAAACCCTCGCCGTGTTGTCCGAAAGAAGACCCGGGAACAACTACGACTTTCTCTTCCTGCAACAATCTTCTGGCAAACTCCTCCGATCGCATTCCCGTGACTTTTATCGAGGGAAAGGCGTAGAAGGCGCCACCGGGTTCCCTGCAGGACAGCCCGAGATCGTTGAGCCTTTTTACCATGATGCGGCGGCGCTTATCGTATTCCTGGAGCATTTTCTGCGCTTCGGCCTCTCCGGATTTCAGTGCTTCAATGGCTGCTATCTGGGCCATTATCGGAGCGCAGAGTGCGGTGTACTGGTGAATTTTAAGCATGGATTCAATGATATCCTTATTGGCCGCGGCATATCCCACCCGCCACCCCGTCATGGCGTAGGTTTTAGAGAACCCGCCGAGCAGTATAGTGCGATCCTTTGCCCCGGGCAGGGAGGAAAAACAGGTGTGCTCTTTTCCGTAGACCAGCCCGGCGTAGATTTCGTCGGAGATTACCAGGAGATCGTGCTTTTCTGCCAGAGCGGCGATTTGTGATAATTCTTCCCGGGACATAACCGCCCCGGTGGGGTTTGACGGATATCCTATCAGGATCGACTTGGTCTTTTGTGTGATCCTGGGTTCGATATCGCCGGCCCTGATCGCAAAACCGGTCTCCATACTGGTAGGCACGGGAACGGGTATTCCTCTGGCCAGAGAGATACAGGGAGAATAAGCGACATAACAGGGGTCGGGGATGATCACCTCTTCCCCTGGGTTGATTACGGCTCTCAAAGCCAGGTCCAGCGCCTCGCTGACACCGCAGGTAATAAGGAGTTCCTGTTCGGGGTGGTAGCCTGTTCCGTATTGACTCTCCAGGGATTGTGCCAGCACCTGGCGCAGTTCAGGCAGGCCATAGTTCGAAGTGTACATGGTATAGCCTTTCTCTATGGAATGGATGGCGGCTTCCCGGATACGCCAGGGCGTGGAAAAATCGGGCTCGCCCACGCCCAGCGATATAACGCCTTCCGTCGTGGAAATCAGGTCGAAGAATTTCCTGATGCCGGAGGGAGAAATGCTAGCTACTTTTTGCGAAATAAAATCGTTCGGCTTTTTGCCGGTGCCCGGCCCGCTTTTTGACATAATGCTCCATCAAAACTTTTATCATGGGGTGATCGGGAGACGCTTGATCTCCTCCGGGAAATCAAGAATTTCTCCGTCGTCCTTGTATCTCTTGAGCAAAAAGTGAGTGGTGGTTCCCTGCACTTTGTCCAGGGGAGAGAGTTTCTCCGATACGAACTTGGCGACATCCTGCATGCTTTTTCCTCGCACCAGCAAAGACAGGTCGTAAGTGCCGGAGACCAGGTAGGCCGAAACTACCTCGGGAAAACGATAAATGTACTCGGCAATGGTGTCGAACCCTACATCTCTTTGCGGGACCACTTTTACCTCGATCAAAGCCCACACCTGTTCTTTATTTAATTTGTCCCAGTTAATGATGGTTTTGTATTTCAGGATGGTGCGTTCTTTTTCGGCTTCCTTGATTGTCTTTTCCACCTCGGTGACGGGGATGCCAAGCATGGTGGAAATTTGCTCCGGTGTCGTCCTGGCGTCATTTTCTAAGATCTCGAAAATTCGTTCCATGCTATGCTACCTCCTGCCTCACTTGAATTTGCCTGCCGCTGTTTTGCATATTGTAGCACAACTCACGGAAGTTCTTCGTAAGCAGTACTTTGGGAGAATGGCCTTTTTATGCCGCCGGAAGTTTGTTTCCGGCAGTATAAACACTGCGAAATGGGGAAGCAGGCGCCGTTAAAGAATAAATAGCGGGACGGCAGATATTTGTTAGAATGCCGGCTTTCGCTTGTGCCAGTCGGTCGCCTGCTCGTAAGCGGAGGCGATGCGCAGTAATGTCTCTTCGGAGAAAGCTTTCCCGATGATTTGCATTCCTACAGGCAGGTTATCGGCAAAACCGGCGGGTATAGAGATGGCGGGGATGCCGGCGATGCTTGCGGGCAGAGTACATATATCGCTCAAGTACATCTGCAGGGGATCGTCTATTTTCTCTCCCAGCCTGAAGGCCGTCGTGGGGGAGGTTGGTGTAACCAGGGCGTCATACTCCTGTAACGCGTTGTCGAAATCCTGTTTTATCAGCGTCCTTATTTTTTGCGCCTTGAGATAGTAAGCGTCGTAATAACCGGCGGACAGAGCGTAGGTTCCCAGCATTATGCGCCTTTTAACCTCGGGGCCGAAGCCGAACTGCCGCGTTTTTTCCGTGGATTCAATGGCGTTGACGGCGCCGGGATACCGGAAACCGTACTTCACTCCGTCGTAGCGGGACAGGTTGGCGGACGCCTCTGAAGGGGCGATTATGTAATAGGCCGCCAGTGCGTATTTTGTATGGGGAAGAGAGACATCCCGTATAATCTCCGCTCCCAGTTCCTCCAATTTCTTTATGGCCGCCTCTATTGCTGAAGTTACTCCCGCCTGCATGCCCTCCGCGAAATATTCGCCGGGAACACCGATGCGCAACCCCTTCAGCTCATGGTTTGACAGGGCGGAAGTGTAGTCAGGCACGGGACGAGAGACCGAAGTAGAATCTCTGGGATCGTGCCCCGCAATGGTATTCAGTACCAGGGCGCAATCGGTAACATCCCTGGTTATCGGCCCGATCTGGTCAAGCGAGCTGGCAAAAGCGATCAAGCCAAAACGGCTTACTCTGCCGTAAGTGGGTTTGAGCCCTACTACATTGCAGAAGCTGGCCGGCTGGCGGATGCTCCCCCCGGTGTCGGAGCCCAGGGCGCAAATAGCCTCGTCGGCGGCAATGCCGGCCGCCGATCCCCCACTGCTGCCCCCCGGCACACGCGCTGTGTCCCAGGGATTGCTGGTGGGGAAAAAGGCTGAATTTTCGGTAGAAGAACCCATGGCAAATTCGTCCATGTTTGTCTTGCCCACCAGCACCGCGTTTCGGGAGATGAGCTTCTCCATCACCGTGGCGTTGTAGGGAGGAATGAAATTCTCCAGCATCCGGGAAGAGCAGGTGGTACGGATACCTCTGGTGACGATGACATCCTTGATCAGAACGGGTATGCCGGTCAAGGGAGCAATATCCCCTTTGCTGATAGCACGGTCCGCCTCTTCCGCCTGTTTTAATGCCGTCTCATCGGTGACGGTGACGCAGGCATGGATTTTATTTTCTACATCATGAATTCGTGCCAGCACCGCGCGTGTCAGTTCCACGGCAGAGATTTCTTTCTTTTTGAGTAAAGCGTGTGCTTCGTGAAGCGTTAATTTATGGAGCGTATTTACTGACATTGTTCCTTTTATTCCAGGATAGACTGCACTTTGAAGAAGGAACCCTCTCTTTCGGGAGCGTTGGCCAGAACATCTTCCTGCGGGTAAGAAGCCTGCATTCTATCTTCCCTAAAAATGTTCTGCTGAACGACGGAGTGCGTAGCGGCGGGTACGTCTGTCGTATCAACCTGATTTAAGATTTCAAAGCTGTCCAGGATGGCGGACACCTGCGACCGGAATTTCTCTACTTCGGCCTCATCCAGGCCCATGCGTGCCAGGTGAGCGATGTGTTTGACTTGTTCATGGGATAATTTCATGTCAATTACAAAGTGGCATAAAGAGCGTTTGATTATAGCATCAGGCTTTGCTGGATACCAAATAAAGCCCTGTGCGTGTGGGTCTCATTTTTAGAAGCAACGACAGGCGCCGTTATACAATTTGGCTTTTTGTGCAATCTAGGCAAGAGATCAGCCTCGAGAGAGTCCTAGGAGCAAACTAGGGTGGCAAGCAACCGTTTGGGAAATGCAGTTACGCTGGCCACGAGCAAGAAGATGGTATAATCTCCAGAGTAGGGCAGAGAAAATGATTATGTCTGACAATCTATTATGTCCCATGGCACAGACTGAACAGCGCCTTTCTGATTGCGCAATCTTATGGCTACAGGCAAAAAATAACTATTTCAATCCAAATGGCTTTAGCTTAAGTTTCAATAATTGCATACAGACCATGCGAGATGTCACCTTTATTTTGCAAAAAAACAAAATCCCAGTTCGATAATTTTGAAGGCTGGTATGCTAGATGGCGAAAGACAATGTAATGAAATGGCTGATACTAGCACGTAACAGTATTGTCAAAGAAGGAGACCTATCAACGTTTAGTAGACTTTGCCTTTCTATTATTGAAATCTAGTTTGCTCCGTGGGGTGCCCCCATTAATATTCTTAATCTCACCCAGGGCGAGCGTGATGCGGTATATGAGGTGGTGATAAATCTGGTGGAGGCAAGGCTGAAGAAGGCGGGGAATGTCTAGCACTTGATTATATTACCCAATATGGGTAACATAATACCCGAAATGGGTAATAGCTATGAACGATACTTTGTTATGCAGTGGTCTCTTTGGCAAAACCCGGCAGGCGGTTCTAGCCCTTCTCTACGGGCGCGCGGATAGCTCTTTTTACACCAAGCAGGTACTGGATGCTGTGAAAATCGGCAGGGGAACAGTGCAGAGGGAACTGAAAACCCTGACGGATACCGGCATCAGCACCCGGGAAGTTCAAGGGAGGCAGGTCTACTACCGGGCCAATGCTCAATGCCCTATCTTCGGCGAGCTTAAGAGTATCGTTAGAAAAACATTCGGCGTCGCTGATGTCATCAGGCAATCTCTTGCAACCGTGACAAATAAAATCCGGGTAGCGTTTATCTTCGGTTCAATCGCCAGCGGCAATGAGGACAAAGCCAGCGATATAGACGTGATGGTAGTTGGGGCTATTTCCTTTGGAGATGTAGTTGATCTTATTTCTTCAGCGGAAGAAAAACTGGGGCGGGAGATAAATTCGGTTGTCTATCCAGTTGCCGAATTTAAGCAAAAAGTGAGAGATGACCATCATTTCGTAAAGACGGTGTTCGAGAGCGAAAAGATATTTCTGATAGGTGACGAAAATGAGCTTGCAAGACTGGTTAAATGAAGGGCGATTAAAGACTCATAAAACCAGCCAGAAAGAAATTGAGCAGCTTTTTGCTGTATTCGAGCGTGACATGGCAGACGCTCGGACAGAAGCCTTTAGCGCTGATGGGAGATTTGCTGTCGCATACAATGCCGCACTCATGGTAGCCAGGGCCGCTTTAGCTGCCAGCGGCTATCGAACATCAGGTGAAGGCAATCACTACTGGACTATACGATCCTTAGCCTTTACGCTCAAACCGGATACTAAAACAATAGGGAAATTTAATAAATTCCGCCAGAAACGCAATATCGGTAGTTATGAGATGGCCGGCATGACTTCAGAGCAGGAAGTGACGGAAATATATTCATAAATAATGACAATTATAGCTATGAATATTTGACCGCATTGTTGAATTCCACTTTGTTGTCTTGGTACGCATATCATTTCATCTATGGTAATGCAATAAGAACTATGAGGTTTGATAACTATCATCTAGCTCGATTGCCCTTACATGAGCTTTTTTTGAACCAACAAAAGCCTATCATTATACTCGTAGACCAAATACTAGATATAACCAAAGATGAGAACTACCTTTCCAGCCGAACCAAGCAAAGTAAAGTGAAGGAATACCAGAGCCAGATTGATAAGCTAGTCTATGAACTTTACGGACTAACACCGGAGGAAATAGCAGTGGTGGAGGGAGGTCGGTGAATATAGTTAGTCTTAACCGTTACGAGATCAAGATATCAAGAACCAACTATAAGTGTATCTCAGTGAATGGGAAACCTACTGGTCACTTCGTTCCCCCGGACACGAAAGCAGGATCACAAAAACTCTACGTATTGAAAAACAACAAAGAGATATATTATGTCGGTGTTACCTCTCTTTCAATGAGTTCCAGACTCCGAATCGGCTACAGAGCAAAAGGAGAGCAAGGTTATCATGGTTATAAATGGATAGGTAAAATATCAAAAGCGGAGCTTCTTGTTTGGTGTTTCACTGGAGATGACCGATCTCCTACCGAAGCAGTCGAGGGTGAACTCGTATACCTTATCCGTAACCGAACCGAGAGGTGGCCTATATATCAAATGGAAATCCATTTCCATCCGAATGCCTCAAACAAGGAAAAACAGCTTGCCGAGACTCTAGTCAATATATGCCTTGAATAATACCCACAAAGGCTAAGAATAGAAGCTAATTACTATTCTTATATGACCTAAGTATGAGGAGGGTAAGGTTGACCTTCCCCCAGAATTAGCAACACCTCGGACTAGAGTCCAACGGTTGTTTCAGCATACTCCT
>JAUWOK010000082.1 GCA_030612165.1 Dehalococcoidia bacterium | reverse complement strand
ATCGTCGACGACGCTACCCTGCCCGGGTTGCGGGGCAGCTACAAATACGATGATGAAGGCGTGCCCGCTGCCAGAAACTATCTGATCAGGGAAGGAGTTCTGGTGGGGAGGCTGCACTCGCGAGAGACGGCGGCCAGGATGGGCGAGAGGCCGTCGGGCAATGCGCGCGCTATCAACCATCGTTATCCCCCCATTGTGCGCATGAGCAATACTTTTATCGAGCAGGGTGAGGCTACGCTTGAGGAAATGTTTGGCGGCATTAAAGAAGGAGTTTATCTCAAGAACTGGTATGGAGGCATGACCAGCCTGGAGATGTTTACTTTTTCGGCGGGAGAAGCTTATATGATTCGCCAGGGCAAGGTGGAGGAACTATTGCGGCCGGTGGTGCTGACCGGGAATGTTTTTACCACGCTGGGCAATATAGAGGCTATCGGGAATGATTTGGAGATGAACCAGGGGGGAGGTTGTGGCAAGGGGGGGCAGTTCCCGCTGCCTGTTTCCGACGGCAGCCCGCATATTCGCATCGCCCGCTGTGTGGTGGGGGGAAAATAGGCAAATGAAAAACCTTTTATCCTGCGCGAAGAAGGTGGCGGAGGCAGCGGAGGCCTTTCAGGTCTCTTCGCGGAGAACCTCTGTCAGCTTTGAAGCTAATCACTTAAAACAGGTGCAGACCAGTGAGTCTTCCAGCGTTGCCCTGCGCATCTTTCATAAAGGAAAAATCGGTTTTGCGGCGGCCAGCGGCTCCGATGATGCGGAACGGCTGGTGGAGATGGCGGTGGAGACGGCGGAGTTTGGACTGCCGGTCAAGTTTGATTTTCCCATGCTGGGAGGGTATGCGCGGGTAAATACTTTTGACCCGGCCGTGGAGCAGGTGAAGCTGGAAGAGATGGTGGCGATGGGAAATTATCTCGTTGATAAGATCAGGAAACATACCCCGGGAATTCTCTGCGACGCGCAGGTGTCCCGAGGGCTGAGTTCGTTTGTCCTGTCCAGTTCAGGGGGAGGAGAGGCAAGGTACGAAAAAAGTTCCTTCAGCGTCGGCGTGGAGGGGATGCTGATCAATGGCACGGACATGCTTTTTGTGGGCGACGGCGAAGGTTCCTGCCGTATGCCTGATGGGATCGATGCCCTGGCTGACCGTGTTATCGAGCAGCTGGAGCTGGCCCGCAAACAGGCTTCCGTGTCCACGGGGATATTGCCGGTAATATTCACTCCTGCGGGAGTGGCCAATGTGCTCCTGGAGCCGCTGCTGATGGCTTTCAGTGGCAAACTCGTTCATGATGGCACTTCGCCGCTTGAGGGCAGGCTGGGGGAGAAGGTCTTTGCCGAGAATCTCTCTGTGTGGGATGATGCTACGCTGGATTATTGCCTGAGCAGCAGTCCTTTTGACGATGAAGGCGTTCCTACCAGGAAACTGCCGCTTATTCAGGCAGGAGTGGTCGCTAATTTTTATTATGACTTGCAGACGGCGGCGCAGGCCGGCGCGCAGAGCACAGGCAGTGGCAGGCGTGGCGGGGGGGTGACCCCGGGGCCGTCTCTCA
The DNA here is from genome assembly GCA_030612165.1 of Dehalococcoidia bacterium. Taxonomy (GTDB): domain Bacteria; phylum Chloroflexota; class Dehalococcoidia; order GIF9; family AB-539-J10; genus UBA6803. Next base: position 2,337 of record JAUWOK010000082.1, on the reverse strand, counting down.
GTTCTATCGTTATCAAGGAGGGAGAGCTTCTTTTCTCGGAGATGGTGCGTGATATGCAGGAGGGGTTAGTCGTGGAGCAGTTGATAGGAGCCGGGCAGGGCAACACGCTGGGCGGTGATTTTGGCGGCAATGTCCTGCTGGGCTACAAGGTGGAGAAGGGGAAAATAACCGGCAGGGTGAAAGACACCATGATCTCCGGGAATGTTTACGAGGCTTTGCGTCAGGTTGTTTCAGGCAGGGAGGCGAGATGGGTGGAGGGAACGGTCTTTACGCCCCCTCTGTATTGTCCGGCCATATCGGTAGCGGCTTCTCCTCAGGTTGATGCTGCGAAAGAGGGAGGAAAATCGTGAAAAAGTCTCTGGTTAAATTGCAGGAAGAACCAAATCCCCGGGAGTGCTATATGCTTGCCTCCTGGCCCGGCATCAGCAATGTTTCTCTCCTGGTATCGTGGTACCTGCGGGACCACTTGCAGGCCAGGGAGATAGGGGAGCTGGATTCTGCCAGCTTCTTTGAGCCCATGGGGGTTGAGGTCAAGGAGAATGTGGTGGAGTCCCCTCGCTTTCCCCAGAACAAATTTTATTACTGGGAGGATGACAAGGCCGGAAAAGGGTTGGTGATCTTTCAGGGGGAGGAGCAGCCTGCTTCCGGAGGGTACGAACTGGTTAACCAGGTGCTGGACGTGGCCAAGAAGCTTAAAGTGAAAAAGGTCTTTAGCTGTGCGGCTGGTATTGCTCGTACTTATCACAGGGATCAGCCGCGGGTCTGGGGGGTGGCAACGGAGCAGAAAATACTGGACGAGATGAAAGAAAAGGGAGTTGTTTTCCGGGGGGATTTTCGTATTGCGGGGCTGAACGGTTTATTTCTGGGCAGAGCCAGGGAGAGAGGGTTTGAAGGAGCCTGCTTGCTGGGTGAGGTACCAGCCTATGCCACCCAGATGGCGAACCCGCGAGCCGCGCAAGTGGTGCTCCAGGCCTTGATTCGCCTGCTGGAAATAGAGGTTGACCTTTCGGAAATCAGCGAACTGGCCGGCAGGATGGAAGAGGAAATGGACAGGGTAACCAAGGAAGCCACAGTAGAATTTCTGGATCATTTTACCGAGCCTATCTGGGAGCAGGGGGAAGACGAAGAGGATGAGGAAGACGAATAATAAAGGAAGAGCACGGGGAAAGAGAAGCTGGTGAAGATAGCAGGTGATGTTACCAGATACGGGTGAGCGCTATTTGGGCGCCGGAATAAATGACTGATATTTAAATAAGGAGAATGGTAAAACGATGGACGAAGTTACGATTTCCCGGGCCATAATCGAAAGTTATACAAAGGAACTGCTTGATGTCATGGAGCTTGACGTGGCTATAGTGGGTGCTGGCCCGGCGGGAATGATCGCAGGCTACTATTTGGGAAAAGCAGGAGTGAAAACGGCCATTTTCGAGAGGAAGCTCTCTGCCGGCGGCGGTATCTGGGGTGGGGGGATGATGTTTAACAAGATAGTGGTTCAGGAAGAAGGCAAGGTTATCCTGGATGAGGTGGATATTGCCACCGAGAGGTATCAGGAAGATTATTATATAGCTGATGCGGTGGAGACGGCCTCCACGCTCTGTTCTTGCGCAGTAAAAGCCGGGGCAAAAATATTTAATCTGATGAGCGTCGAGGACGTAGTTATCAGGGAAGGCGACAGGGTAAGCGGACTGGTGCTAAACTGGAGCCCGGTGTTTATGGCAAAATTGCACATTGATCCGCTGGCCATACGGGCGAAGCTGGTAATAGACGCCACCGGACATGCTTGCGAAATCTGTCATATAATCACCAGTAAACTGGGCGGCAAACTGCGCACTGAAACAGGTGGCGTGATTGGCGAGAAATCAATGTGGGCAGAAGTAGGGGAAAGAGAAGTTGCCAGGAATGCCAAGGAGGTTTATCCTGGATTGATAGTTGCCGGCATGGCAGCCAGCGCTGTTTTCGGTTTGCCCAGAATGGGGCCTGTGTTCGGAGGCATGTTTCTTTCGGGCAAAGAGGCGGCGAAGCTGGCCGTAGAGATGCTGCGGCAGGGAACTTCCGTTCAAGCGGAGATGAGAGAGAAATAGAGAGCGATGGCAAAAACTGTTGCCGAGATTAACGAGAAAATAAAGAGAGGGCACGCTGTGGTGGTGACTGCCGCGGAGGTCATCGATATTGCCCGCAGACAAGGGGTAAGCCGGGCCGCCCGCGAAATTGACGTAGTAACCACGGGCACTTTTGGCCCCATGTGCTCCTCGGGAGCGTTCTTGAATGTGGGACATTCTCAGCCGAGGATCAAGTTTGGCGGAGGCAGGGCGTGCTTAAATGACGTTCCTGTTTACA
>JAUWOK010000008.1 GCA_030612165.1 Dehalococcoidia bacterium | reverse complement strand
ATCTTTTCCATGCTTTGTCCTGTATGACTGGCAATAATTTGACGAAGCCTTTCCTGCACCCTCATAATCTCGCGGGCAGCAATTTCAATATCGGATGCCTGCCCCTGCGCCCCACCGAGCGCCTGGTGCATATGTATGGTGGAATTAGGAAGAGCATATCGTTTTCCCTTAGTTCCGGCACAGAGAAGCACAGTTCCCATGCTGGCTGCCAATCCCACGCATATAGTGGAAACATCGCAGCGCAAAAGCTGCATAGTATCGTATATGGCCAGCCCGGCGCTGATAATGCCTCCCGGACAATGAACGTAAAGGCTGATGTCCTTTCCGGGATCTTCGCGCTCCAGATAAAGCAGCTGGGCTATCACTAAATTAGCTATCTGGTCGTTAATAGGTGCGCCCAGAAAAACAATTCTCTCCCTTAACAAAAGAGAGTAAATGTCAAAAGCACGCTCCCCATGCGGGCTACTCTCTGTTACTGTCGGTATCAAAATTTGAGATAATGCTTCCATCTTTCTTCTATTCCCCCTTTTTTTCTTCACAGGTTTCATTTTCCTGAAGAGAAACCTGGTTATGATCATATGCCATTTGCACCAGATATTTTACGGTCTTCTGCATCAATAAAGAGTCTTTTAAAGATTCTTTAACGGAATCCATGGCAAAAAATTTCTCCATGTTCTCCCTATCACTGTTATTTTCCAGAAGTCCACTGATCTTATTCTCTATGTCAGAATCTTCAACCGCGATCTTTTCTTCCTCTGCTACTTTCTCCAGGATAAGGGCTTGCTTTACCCGTTGCTGCGCAGCTGGCCTCAATGCTTCCTTGTACTCGCCTTCTGTCTTCTTGATCAATGCTAAAAAACCATTTACGTCACTGTATCCCATACGACGAGCATCCTCTTTGAGTAGCCAGTCCAGTTCTCTTTCTTCCATAACTTCAGGATAATCTACCTCTGCGCTATCGGTAACCGCAGCCACCACTTTTTGCTGCAGGTCGTCTTCCTTTTTCTTTTCTGCCCTGGCCTGTAAATCTGCTGCGATTTTCTGCTTGAGAGCATCCATGCTATCATGGCCTGTATTCAGGGCAAGCTCATTGTCTATAGCTGGCAAGTTTTTCTCTTTAATTTCAGCTACAAAAACGTCAAAGAGGCAATCTTTGCCCGCCATTTCTTTGGAATCATAATCTTCGGGAACAGATATGCTGAAAGATTTCTCTTCATTTTTTTGCATGCCTGCCATCGCTTCGGCAAACCCCGGCAAAGGAAAAGGAGTGCTTTCATTTATTTCATAGGTCATGTCTTTGCGGTCCAGCAAGATTTTATCTTCTACAACAACTTTAATGTTAAAAGTAACTGCATTACCTAATTGAACAGGATGGTCCACAGGAGACCAACTTGTCTGCTGCTGCTGGATTTGTGTTAAAACCTCGTCCACCATTTCGCTATCTATTTTAAAATTAGCGATTTCCTCTGATTCGGGCTCAATCTTTACTTGCTGATAATTACCGAGTTTGATGGTCGGCCTGACAGGGACGGTGGCCTTAAAAGCCAGAGGTTCTTTTTGGACAATCTCTATCTTGGGTTGAGCAATAACATCTATCTTTTCTGACTCGATTGCCTGACGATAAAGATCAGGGATCAACTGTTCCAGCGCTTCCTCAAATAGCGTATCCTGTCCCAAATGCTGCTCCAGAATATTCCTGGGAGTTTTTCCTTTACGAAAACCAGGAACGGACACCTTTTTCGCCAGGCGACGATATGCTTTGTCCAAGGACTCCTCTACTTCATTTCGCTCAGCCTCTATGCTAATCGCTACCTGGCTTCGTTCTACTTGTTCATGGGTTACTTTCATTTTGCCTCACATAAATTTAGAGTATTTCGTCTTTTAGCCTGAGATTCAACTCATCAAGCTGATCATTATCCACCGGCGACGGGGCATCAAGCATCATGTCAACGGCGTTCTGGTTCTTGGGAAAAGCAATGACTTCTCTGATAGTTTGCTCGCCGGCAAGTAACATTATCAGACGATCCAGTCCTATTGCAATTCCGCCATGTGGAGGAGCGCCATATTCTAAGGCTTGCAGCAGAGCGCCAAAGCGATTGGCAACCTCCGCTGGGCTGTACCCCAGAAGGCTAAAAATCTTTTCCTGAAGGTCTCTTTTATGGACCCTTATGCTGCCACTGCCAAGCTCGCAACCGTTGCAAACGATGTCATAATGTCGAGCAGATACGTCCGATGGTGCACTTTCAAGCAAAGGCAGATCTTCTTCTCTGGGCATGGTAAAAGGATGATGTGTACTTTCCCAGCAATGTTTTTCTTCGTTCCAATCCAGCAAAGGAAAATCCGTTACGAAAACAAAGACCAGCTCGTTATCGTCTGTGAAATTAAGCCGTCGTGCCATAGTGCGACGAAGTTCGTCAAGAACTTTGCAGATTGTTTTTTCTTTATCAGCGACGATGAGAAGAAGATCGCCCGGTTTTACCGCAAACCTTTTTGTTATGCCATGCAGTTGCTCGGGAGTTAAATATTTGGCAATCGCTGATTTAATGTTGTCTGCTCCAAGTCCACCCGCAAAAGCAATGGTAATCAGCCCACTGGCACCACTGTTTCTGGCTATACAGATTAGCTCATCAATTTGACGCCGGCTGTAATGAGCACAATCGGGAATACATATCCCCTTTACTTTTTCGCCTTTCTCTACGGCGGAGCAGAAGATTGCGAAACTGGTTTGAGCGGCGATATCGGTTATGTCTTTGATTTCCACTCCAAATCGTATATCAGGCTTGTCCGTACCATAGCGCTCCATCGCTTCGTGATAAGAGAGGCGGGGGAAGGGCACTCGCAACTTTGTGGTAAACCCGACAGAGTTCGCCAGGGAAACAAAAAGGTCTTCTATGAGCCTGAGTATATCTTCTTCTTCGACAAAGCTCATTTCCAGGTCCAGTTGGGTGAATTCAGGCTGGCGATCAGCTCTTAAGTCTTCGTCACGAAAGCAGCGAGCTACCTGGAAATACTTTTCAAAACCAGCCACCATGAGTATTTGTTTGAGCTGCTGGGGAGATTGGGGCAAAGCATAAAAATTGCCGGGGTTGAGACGGCTGGGCACAAGATAATCTCTGGCCCCTTCCGGAGTGCTCTTTATCAGAATAGGCGTTTCAATCTCTAAAAAGCCCCTGTCGTTAAGAAAATCCCGCATACTTTTAATTGCTCGATAGCGAAGATTAATATTATTTTTCATTCGGGTTCTTCTCAAATACAGGTAACGGTTTTTGAGGCAAAGGCTCTCTTCTACCTCTACATCCTCATTGACATAGAACGGTGGCGTTTTGGAGGGGTTGAAGATAACAATCCCTTCGGCTGCAATCTCAATGTCCCCTGTAGCCAGATTTGTATTTTCGGTCCCTTCCAGGCGGAGAGAAACCTTGCCTGTAACCTGGATCACATACTCATTACGCAGTGTGCTGGCTGCTTCATGCGCTATTGATGAGGTCTGTGGATCAAAAATTACCTGAACTATGCCTTTTTCATCGCGGAGGTCAATGAATATCATGCCGCCATGGTCACGTCGGCGGTGTACCCAGCCAGCCAGGGTAACCTCTTGCCCAACATGCGCTCGTCTTAATTCTCCACAATAATGACTTTTAAGCATGCCTCTGTTTCTCCAGTTTTTCCTGTAATAATACGTCGCCTTACTTGCACTTTAATTTTTCCAGAACATCCGCTACATCTTGGGTAGAAAGTTCGTTATGAATAAAGGGTTTACCTATATCTTCCAAAAGAACCCAACGGACAGAACCTTGTTTGTTCTTTTTATCCATCTCAATGGCTTTTGTTATCTCTGGTATATCCACTCCAGTAAAACTTGTCGGCAACTGGAAATTCTTCAGAATATTTTCTTGTCGCTTGACGATATCATGAGACAATAATTTTAATCGCTGGCTCAGCATCGCCGCCCCGGTCATGCCGATAGATACTGCTTCACCATGAAGAAATTGATTATAACAAGAGGCTGTTTCCAGCCCATGGGCTAGCGTATGCCCATAATTTAGAATAACCCTTGTTCCCTGTTCTTTCTCATCGTCATTGACTATCTGTGCCTTAATAGCAGCACTGTGCCTGATCGCTTCAATAACCGGTCCTTGTTTTATTTCCATGAGGCTGGTTGCGTTAAACTCCAAAAATTCAAAAAAATCCCTATCTTTGATAAGTCCATATTTGATCACCTCAGCCCATCCTGAGAGAAACTCGCGCCTGGGCAACGTTGACAAGGTTTGAATATCGCTTAAGACAAACCATGGCTGATAAAAAGCGCCGATAAGATTTTTTCCGTTGCGGTGGTTAACAGCCACCTTGCCGCCGATGCTGGCATCCACCATAGCTGCCAGGCTGGTGGGTACTTGAACCCAGGGCAGACCCCGCAAACAAGTGGCAGCTATAAAGCCTGCCAGATCTCCTATCATTCCTCCACCCAGAGCAACAATGGTATCAGTGCGTTCTACGTGCTGCTGGATAAGAAAATCGTATGCTTTGATGGCAGAGACAAAACTTTTAGTTTCCTCTCCGGCGGCGAAAACGAGGGATTGCACCGAAAAACCGGCTTGCTTCAAAGTATTTTCCACTGCTCGTCCATAAATGGGAAAAACGTTATCATCACTGATTATGTAAACCGACCCATCCAGCCCCTTTCCTTTGAGCATGCTGCCCAACTTATTCAGCAAACCATGTCCAACAAAAATTGGATATGCCCTTTCTCCAGTCCTCACTTCGCAGGCAATATCTTCGCTGATATCATCGTCAATGAAGGAAGAACCAAAAAGCTGCCATGCCCTTATTACTTCTTGAACCACCTGCTCGGTGCTCAAAGCGTCTGTGTGAATCGTCCAGTCGGCTGTTGCATAGAAAGGCTGTCTGGTGGCCTTGATCTGCTTTATGCGATCCAGTTGATTGTCTCCGGAAAGAAGAGGACGCATCTTTGTTCCAGAACTGGTGGCTTCCTCCGAAAGTAAACGCTTGAGGATTGTTTCCGGCCTGGCTTCCAATAAAACAAATAGCCCGTTTTGCTCGAGCAATTCACGATTTTGCTGGTCAACAATAGTACCTCCGCCAGTGGCTACTACTATTCGTTTTCGCCGATAAATTTTCTCAACTATTTCTCTCTCTATCTCTCTAAACGCCTCTTCGCCTTCCTGCCGGAAAAACTCAAATATCGGTTTGCCGATGATCTTTGTTATTTCAGTATCAGTATCAACAAAATCCCATTTCAGAAAGCTGGCAACCTTTTTTGCTATGGCGGACTTGCCACTGCCCGAAAAACCCGTAAGAACAATACTGGTTTTCTGCATTAATCATGCCTTTTCCACAAAGATATGCTCTCTAAGTATTTACGATAATTTGCCATGCTTTCACTCAAACTGTCTCCACCGAATTTATCAAGGCAGGCATCAGCCAAAATTATAGCCAGCATCGCTTCGGCAATTACGCCAGTGGCGGGGACAACGCAAATATCGCTACGTTCATAATGAGCTTCAACCTGACTACCATCACGCAAATCCAAAGAAGACAAAGGCTTGGCAAGAGTAGCAATAGGCTTAATGGCTATCTGAAAGATGATATCCTCGCCGTTGCTGATACCGCCTTCAATGCCGCCTGCATGATTACTGAGATGTCGCCACGGGAACTCGCCTAGTTTGCGAATTGCGCCAGGCTCTGCGGACGCTATCGTGTCATGCACCTGTGAGCCCTTGAGGCCTGCCTGGGCAAAGCCAGTACCTATCTCTATCCCTTTGACGGCATTAATACTCATCATGGCACGGGCGATATTACCATCAAGACGGCGATCCCACTGCACGTGACTTCCTAAACCTGGCGGCATCCCTGTTGCTATAATTCGGGAAATTCCTCCCAGCGTGTCTCCCTGTGCCTTCGTTTCATCAATAACAGCCAGCATAAACTTTTCTGCCTTGTTATCAGCGCAGCGCAAAGGAGAATTCTCCACCTGCTGCCAGTCTATTTGACTCAAGTCTTGTTCTTTGCTAGCGCATATTCCCACAGCTACCGTATAGCTGTGAATGGCAATGCCGAAAGCTTTCAGAAATTCCTTGGCTACAGCACCAACCGCCACCCTGGCGGCCGTTTCCCTGGCGCTGGCTCGCTCCAGGACAGGCCTGATATCTTTAAAATTGTATTTAATCGCCCCTGCTAGGTCAGCGTGTCCAGGACGAGGGCGTGTTATGGGATCACTCATGTCCTCTACAGGTTCGCAGCTCATCGCCTTCTGCCAATTTTGCCAGTCCTGGTTGGGAATGAATAGAGCGATAGGGCTGCCCATGGTGTGCCCATGCCGCACGCCCGAAAGAATCTCCACTTTATCATTCTCAATAGCCATACGGGCTCCACGACCATAGCCGGTCTGACGGCGTTTTAGCTCCAGGTCAATAGACCTGCTATCCAGTGGAAGGTTAGCTACCATACCCTCCACTACAGCTAACAATCCCTTTCCATGAGATTCCCCGGCGGTAAAAAAACGAAACTGTCCCATAGCTCTGCCTTAATAAAAATATTGTGGCACAGGGTATGCCTGTTTTAATGCCTCCAACAAGATAAGATCTTCTTCATTCAATCCCAATGCCTTCATTTCTGCAAGCATTTGCGCGTTTTCCACACCAGCGCCCAGTAGAAAACTTAAAGGCGATCTGCTGCTCTGCGAATAGGTCTCCACCTGCGGAGATTGTATCCCCGCCAATTGTGCCGCCAGATCTATGGCGGTACTCAATCCTCCCAACTCATCAACAAGTCCTAACCTTTTAGCGTCAGCGCCGGTGTAAATCTGGCCGGTGGCCAGTTCTCTAACTTCGTCTCTGCTTAAACCCCTGCCTTCTGCCACTACATCAATAAATTGTTCATAATATTCGTCAACCATCTGTTGCATGATTATTTTTTCCTCTGGCAGCAACTCCCTAATTCCTGCATACATGTCCTTATATTTACCGCCCTTGAATATTTGCCAGTCTACTCCTAGTTTTTCATACAATCCCTCAAAAATAGGAATCTGGGAGATAACCCCTATACTTCCCGTCATTGTGGTAGGAAGCGCTACAATTTTGTTGGCTTTGGCGGAAATGTAATACCCTCCTGAAGTTGCCTGGCTCCCCATGCTTACGACAACAGGCTTGCGTTCCTTGGCCTTTTCTATCTCATATTGAATTTCCTGGCAGGGTGCCACCAGTCCCCCTGGACTTTCTATGCGTAGCACGATGGCCTTTACAGAAGGATCATTGCTTGCTCTCGCCAGTTGTTCTCTAACCAGCCCCGGAGTAATGACTGCGCTGAAAAAAGAAGAGGCCCCTCCTGAAGTGATAGACCCGGTAAGAGGTATTACCACTACCTTCTCCCCCGCCGATATACAACCTGGGAGAAACAATGTCAATATAGAAAAAAGAATGACCAGATAGATTGGAGAACCTTTCTTTTTCATGCGTTTAATGCCTCCGCAGCGCTACAAAACATTATGTCAAGAGGAGCCTCTTTTTCAATCCAGAGAGTGAAGGCGGCAGCGCCCTGATATACTAGCATAGGCAAACCACCAAGTATATTGGCTCCCGCTGTCCGAGCTACTCTCAAAAAAGGGGGCACGGGGGGATTATATACCAGGTCGTAGACCAGGATACCGGCGGGAATTACTCTGGCTGATAACGGAGAGATCCCCTGCTGAGAGGTATGAATTGTTCCGGCAGTAGTGCAATTCACTATTAACTGAGTGTCTTTGAAAGTCTGTTCCGCTGTGGTGCTTTCCCATGGCAAAACAGAAATCTTGCTCTGTAAACCAGTTTTTCCCATGTATATCCGAAGTGAAGCAGCCATGTCCTCCGCTCGTTTGGGTGAACGATTAATGATGTTAAGAAGCTTCGCTTTCTGAGATATCAGGGCGAAACTTACTGCCCGTGCCGCTCCCCCTGCCCCCAGAATAGTCAGAGTCTTCCCTGCCGGATTAAAGTTTCCTTCCCTGCGCAGCGCGGTTAAAAAGCCATGAATATCAGTATTATACCCAATCAGACAATCACCTCTTTTAACTATGGTATTGACAGCGCCGACCGCTTTTGCCACATCATCAATTTCATCCAGGAAAGGCAAAACCTTTTCCTTATAGGGCACGGTTATGTTGGCCCCGACATGCTCTATCCGCCTTAAACTATTTATCGTTTCAGCAAGTTTTTCTGGGAATATCTCCTGCGCACGATATTCAATATCCAGATGAAAATGATCCAGGGCGGCCTGTTGAAAACAGGGGGAAATAGAGTGAGCCACGGGAAAACCTATCAGGCTGATAAACTTTTTCATAAAACCTATGGTTGCAAGCTGTCTAGAAATCTCTGCAAAATGCCAGCAGCAGCCGCCGCGTCCAGTTTCTGTTTCTTGTTGTCGCCTTTAACTCCCGCTTCTGTCAACAATTGCTCCGCAACGACGGTGGATAAGTGCTCATCCCATATTTTAACTTCGGCTTCAGTTCGCAAGGATAGTTTCTCTGCAAAATTCTGCGCTTTTTGCGCTTGCTCTCTCACTCTACCGTCCATACTATACGGCACGCCAACGACGATATATTTTACCTGATATTGAGCGGCAATTCCTGCGATTTTTTCCAGAATGACCTGCCTATCTTGACAGACGATCGTATCCAGGGGAAAGGCAATAACACCCGTAGGATCGCTTATTGCCAGGCCTGTTCTCTTGCCACCAAGATCAACTCCCAGGCTACGCATTTTTATTTTCTATCCTTTGTGATGCGATGATTTTCTCAACCATGTTCAGCGCTTCGTCAATTTTGTCCGCAAGCTTTCCTCCTGCCTGGGCTATGTTTGCTTTACCTCCCCCACTACCCCCGGCAACCTCCGCTATCTGTTTAATGATTTTCCCTGCATGAAACCCTTTTTGCACAAGATCAGGCGTAACCATGGCCAAGAAAGTTGGCTTTTTGCCGGAAGACATAGCTAAAACTATTATCCCGCTTTCCAATTTAGCCAGGAGAAGATCTCCCATTTCCCGAAAAATAGGCATGGTAAAAGATGGTACTTTAACCGAAAGCAGATTAATCTCGCCCACCTTCACTGCCTGCTCCGACAAAGAGTTCACCATGCTATTTGCCAGTTTTCTCTCTACTAGAAGAGCATGCTTGCGTTCATTGTTTAGCTCGTCAAGCAACAGTTGCACCTTGTTTTCCACTTCGTCAAAAGAACTTTTAGTTTCATCGATAATAGAAGTTAGCACATCAAGCCGTTTCTCCATGTACAGCTCTGCCCACTTTCCTGTCATTGCCTCAATCCGATGCAAGCCCGTACCTATGCTGCTTTCATCAGCAATAAGGAAAAGCCCGATTTCTCCTGTTGAACCAATGTGAGTGCCGCCGCAAAGTTCCCTGCTCTCTACAGGATCTCCAATTTCTACTTCCCTGACCGTCTCTCCATATTTTTCTTCAAAAAGAGCAATGGCACCATCAGCAATAGCCTCACTATAAGAGACCAGTTCAGTTTTTACGGGCAGGTTCCGGCGAATACAGTCATTAACCCACCTCTGGACTTCTAGGAGCTGTGTCCTGGTTATGGGAGAAAAATAGGAAAAGTCGAACCTGAGCCTTTGTGCTTCAACCTGCGACCCTTTCTGGGAAACTTGACTCCCCAGAACTTCTCTCAGCGCTGCCTGGAGCAAGTGTGTAGCCGTATGATTACACGTGATATCCTGTCGATAAATAGCGTCGGCCACCGTATCAACCACTTCGCCGGTTGATACGGTGCCTTCAATCACTATACCTCGATGGACGATCACATTCGGAAGCTCTTTAAAAGCGTTGTCAATTTTTATCCTGCCCTGCGGGCCAATAATCTCTCCTTTATCTCCTATCTGGCCTCCCTGCTCTCCATAGAAAGAAGTTTTGTCGAGCACTACATTTATTTCATCACCTTCGGAGGCAATCTTTATGGTTTCCCCTTTCACCTCAAGGCTAATCACTTTGCCAGTAGAATTAAGACAGGTATACCCCATAAACTCTGTGCTACCCAAAAGAGGGCTTTTGGGGGCACACTCTTTGTTCCATGTAAACTGGTGAGCAGCCCTGGCTTTGCTTCTTTGTTTTTCCATTGCCGACTGAAAACCATCCCAGTCAAGAATAAGCCCTTTCTCTTTAGCAAGTTCAGCAGTTAGGTCGCCAGGAAAACCATAGGTATCATGGAGTTTAAAGACTTCATCACCTGCCAAATAAGTCTTTCCTTTTCCGACGGCTGTGTCAATAATTCTTTCAGCCAAGTTTATCCCGGTGTCCAACGTAATACCAAATCTTTCCTCTTCTGCTTCAACAATCTTCATAACCAAATCACGCTTGGCAACAATCTCGGGATAAATCGTCCCCATCCTGCTTATAACAACTTCGGCTATTTCATTCAGAAATGGCTCGCGTAGCCCTACTCTTCTCCCAAAAAGAACAGCCCTCCGCAATATCCGCCGCAATATGTAGCCCGCCCCTTCATTAGAAGGGAGAACTCCGTCGGAAACAAGAAAAACTATACCCCGTCCATGTTCGGCAATAATCCTGATAGCCCTACTGGTATCCCTGTGTTTGCCATACTCCAGCCCTGCCAGGCAACAGATTTTCTGGATGATAGGCATAAATAAATCGGTCTCGTATGGCGATAATTTCCCTTCCAGGATAGCAGTTACTCTTTCTAGCCCCATACCGGTATCAATATTGGGATGTGGCAAAAGAACCCGCCTTCCCTGTCGATCCTGGTTGTACTGAGTAAATACCAGGTTCCATATCTCGGTAAAACGGCCGCAGCTACAACCGGGTTTGCATTCCGGCTTGCCGCAGCCTATATTCTCTCCCATATCATAATGAATCTCGCTACAAGGTCCGCATGGACCTGAGTCGCCGGCTGGCCCCCAGAAATTATCTTCCTCGCCCAGTCGCAATATTCTCTGTGGAGAAACTCCCGCTTTACGCCAGCAATCATAGGCTTCATCATCGTCAGAAAAGATGGTCACCCACAATTTCTCCGCCGACAAACTTAAATATTGGGTGATAAATTCCCATGCCCAGGGAATGACCTCTCTCTTAAAATAATCCCCCACGCTGAAATTCCCCAGCATTTCGAAAAAAGTCAGGTGGTTATTATCTCCCACCAAGCTTATATCGGTAGTGCGGAAACATTTCTGACAGGAGACCAAACGTGGACAAGGAGGTTCCTCTAATCCCAGGAAATAAGGTTTTATTTGCACCATGCCAGCGCTGGTTAACAATAAAGTGGGGTCATTACGAGGCACCAGAGAAGAACCAAGAATAACTTTATGCTCTCTTTCCTGGAAAAATTGGATAAAGGATTGCCGTACTTCGTCGCCAATCATCAACAATTAACCCCTTTTAACTTTGATGTGGTTATTCTACACTCCCAGTTGCTCGTTAACCACTATCATTCCATGATGTACATTGCCAACCGGGCCAATATAGTTATTGAATGCATCTCCTCCGTTGAGAGGGAACATCAGGTATGCTAGCATAAGCATTGTTATGGAGCAAAATCAAATCAGAAATTTTTGTATCATCGCACACATAGATCATGGCAAATCTACCCTGGCTGATCGCTTGCTGGAGATGACGGGCACTATCCTGAAAAGAGATATGCAGAAACAAGTACTGGATCAGATGGAGTTAGAAAGAGAACGCGGTATTACCATTAAGGCCAAGGCAGTACGAATGCATTGGCTTGCCCCGGATGGAAAAGTATATCAGTTGAATTTGATCGACACACCTGGACATGTCGATTTTACTTACGAAGTGTCGCGCAGCCTGACGGCCGTAGAGGGAGCACTTCTGGTGGTTGATGCCAGTCAGGGAATTCAGGCACAAACGCTGGCTAATGCCTATGCTGCCCTGGAACACAATCTCTATCTCATCCCTGTGATCAACAAAATTGATCTGACCAATGCCATGACGGAGGAAGTTTCCAGAGAGATGGAAAGCGTTTTTGGTTTCAACAGGGAGGAAATCATCTGCATTTCCGCCAAGGAAGGAAAAGGTACGGATAGAATTTTGAATGCCGTTATGCGGCACATCCCCCCTCCTGTCGGCCAAAAAAACTCTCCGTTAAAAGCGCTTATTTTCGATTCCAAATATGACTCATATAAAGGTGTCATTGCTTTCATCAGGGTTATTGATGGCGTTATCAAAAACGGGGAGAATTTACGTTTAATGTCCAATGACATCATATTTGAGTCTTTGGAAATTGGCATTTTCTCTCCTGAAATGGACGCGTTAACTTCTTTGCAAGCTGGCGAAGTAGGATACGTAGCTACAGGGCTAAAAAATGTTACGGACTGCCACGTAGGAGACACCATTACTACGGTAATAAACCCGGCATCTCAACCTTTGCCTGGTTACCGGGAGGCAAAACCCATGGTTTTTGCCGGACTTTACCCTATTGAAAGCAACGAATATCCTGCGCTGCGCGATGCTTTGGACAAACTCAAGTTAAGCGACGCTTCGCTCAGTTACGAGCCAGAGAGCAGTACTGCTCTGGGCTTTGGCTTTCGCTGCAAGTTTCTTGGTTTATTACATATGGATATCGTGCGAGAACGTCTGGAGAGAGAATATGGGTTGCGATTATTGATTACAGCCCCCAATGTGGCTTACAAAGTAATAAAAAGGAATGGCTCCACGCTTTTAGTAGACAACCCGGCAAAATTACCCCCTCCCCAGGAAATCAGTGAGACGCAGGAACCGTGGCTGTCCGCCACGGTAATTACGCCGGACAGGTATATAGGTCCGGTGATGGAACTTTTATCTCATTACAGAGGAGTGTTTGAAAAGCTGGACTACCTTTCAGGAAGCGGGGAAACGAAAACCTCTTCTTCGTGGAGACAAGTTTCCATTAAGTTTACGATGTCTATGGGCATGCTGCTGGCTAATTTTTATGATCAACTAAAATCGGCAACGCAGGGATATGCTTCACTGGATTATATCCCTTCAGGTTATCAAACAGGGCACCTGGTAAAACTGGACATCCTGGTCAACGGGCAGCAGGTTGACGCGTTATCCCGCATTGTTCCAGCTGAAGTCGCTTCCTCCGAAGGACGTATCTTGGTAGACAAGCTCAGAGCTTTAATTCCCAGGCAATTATTCGACGTGGCTATCCAGGCGGCAATTGGCGGAAAAGTAATTGCCAGAGAAACTGTCAAGGCTCTGCGGAAAAATGTTCTGGCTAAGTGCTATGGGGGAGATGTCAGCCGCAAACGCAAGTTGCTGGAAAAACAGGCCGAAGGCAAAAAACGGCTTAAGCGAATAGGACAGGTAGAAATTCCGCAGGAAGCTTTTATGGCTGTGCTGAAAAAAAATAATGTCTGAAAAAATAGTGCCCGGGAAGACTTCAGGCAGGTTTTACGCCTTCCGGTAAAGTGATAGTGTTAACAAGGAGGGGACTATGTTTACACTTAATTGGTTTTTCGATAGCGGTATCCGCGTTCTCGCTATTCTTGCTATAGCTGCCATCGTTTATTTTGTACTACACCGTTTCATACCCAGCATGGTAAAGAGGTCAATAGTACTTCGCCGGAAAGGACCCCTCAAGGGAGAGGCAAAGAAAAGAGTAGACACATTATCGTCTGCCCTGAACCAGAGCATTTCTATTATTATCGTAGTCGTTGCTCTGATTACCATTTTGCCCGAGTTTGACATCAACATCGGTGCCTTGCTGGCAGGACTGGGAGTGGTAGGCGTCGCTGTCGGTTTTGGCGCCCAGACCCTTATCCAGGACTTGATCGCTGGCCTTTTCATCCTCACAGAAGACCAGTATCGAGTGGGAGACGTGGTTAATGTCGCTGGCATCGGTGGTTTTGTTGAAGAGATAAGCATGAGGCGCACTATTCTTAGAGATCTGGATGGGGTGGTACACTCCATTCCCAATAGTGCAATCAAAGTAGCCAGTAACTTGACAAAAGGATACTCCAGGGTAAATCTCAATGTCTCTGTTGCCTATAATGAAAACATTGACCATGTTATCCAGGTCATTAACAGGGTATGCGACGAAATGGCGGCAGATCCCCAGTGGAAAACTCTGATTGTTAAAAAACCCCAGGTGTTGAGAGTGGACAAGCTGGGAGACTCAGGTATAGATATCAAGATACTCGGCGATACAAAACCCATCCGACAATGGGAGGTGGCGGGAGAACTACGCTTAAGGCTAAAAAGAGAGTTCGATAGAGAAGGGATAGAAATCCCCTGGCCTCATACCAAAGTTTACTTTGGCAATGCTCTCCCGGACACGATTAGGCCCCAAAAGTAGAACACGGGTAAAAAATATTAACAAACTTCTCCGTGTTTCCTGAGGTTGGTACAGCATAGTTCAGTGACAAGAATTTCCAGAGGCAAACTGCTGCTACTTTTGCCGCTTTTATCTTTATACCTCCCGCTCTTGGAAGCCATATCTGCTTCCAGGAGTTTATGGTAAGCCTGCTTTACTTCCTCCATTCTATAAAGCCTGGCTTGAGATAGCGTTTTTCCCATGCTATAGCTTGATGTTACACCTAACCTGTCCTGAATTTGCTGTTGCGATAATCCGAGGGGCATTCCCTTCAATTGGGCAATCAGGCGGAATTGTCGGGTAATCATAGCCATAATTTGTGGAGATGAAATGCCTTCTTGATACAAACGCTGAAGTGCCAGTTGTGCTGTTTTAACCTGATGCAGGAGAACCGCATCCACCAGAACAAAAATGCTAATCTCTTGGATACAAGGCACTGCCTGCCGCACCATATCTTCTGTGATTACATCGCCAGGAGCATATAGCAGCAGTTTATCGATCTCGTTGCTCATCATCCATAAATCACCACCCACGAATTCGGCAAGCAATCTTACAGCTTCCGGCGTGGTTTGCTTGCCTGCTTTTGCGACTCTATTCTCTGTCCAATCGCGCAAT
The DNA here is from genome assembly GCA_030612165.1 of Dehalococcoidia bacterium. GTDB lineage: Bacteria > Chloroflexota > Dehalococcoidia > GIF9 > AB-539-J10 > UBA6803. The sequence continues at coordinate 4,440 of JAUWOK010000008.1, read as the reverse complement.
CGGTTTCCTTTTACAAAAGGAAAATCCAGGATGGTGGCTAAAGAAGAAACTTGTTTTAACAAAGGATTATTGCTTTTAATTTTTTCTTCAAGGAAGATCAAAGTAGTCGTTGCCGGCATTTGCTCAATGCAACGTGCTGCCTGCTGCCATTCTCCCAGTTTGTTTTCGGCCACAGTAACAGCTTTTTTAGCCGATTTCTCTTTATTGGCTGTTGGTTCAAAACGCGTCAACAGACCATCGATAATAATTAAGCGATAGGACGATAAAAAAGGAATACTGTTGCAATTATTGTGAAATTCTTGAAAAGTGACTTGTTGCCCGTCCAGGCGAGAAGTACTGGTTTCCAGAAACTCGGGGGAGCCCAGATCGCTTTTGATTTTCCTCAGGGCTTGGTTAAGGGAAAAGCTGTCCTGCCCATGAAGAATATAAAACATCGTACCATATTCTAGCACAACAAATATGCCCCATCTGTAAACAGACTCGTTAGTCGCAATGTGATAAAATTCTGTCATGAAGATTGCTCTTATCGGTCTGCCCAAAAGCGGGAAAACGACTATTTTTAACGCCCTGACCAGGGGGCAGGCAACGACAAGTTCATACTCCCCCTCTTTGGCACCTAATATAGGAATAGCCAAAGTTCCCGACTCCAGGCTGGTTGTTCTGAGCAATATGTTCCATCCTAAAAAAACTACCCCCGCAGAGATAAACTATGTCGATATCGCCGGTTCACCAAAAACTTTTAGCAGCAAAGAGGAATTGGGAGGTGAGTTCTTGAGTTACCTGACTACAGCTGACGCTCTATTGCAAATAGTCAGAGTTTTTGAAGATGCGGCATTACCACATCCTGAAGGGAGCATCTCAGCAAAACGAGATGTAGACATTCTGGACATGGAGCTCTCTTTTTCCGACCTGGCTATCATTGAGAGAAGAATTCAAAAATTAAAAATGGGGTTGAGGGGTGCTAGAGTATCAGAACGCGAGGCGTATCAGAAAGAGCAAACCCTTCTGGAAAAGATCAAACTATCCTTGGAAGCAGATATTCCGCTCAGAGGGCAAAACCTGGGAAAAGACGAGATGAAGAAGCTCTCCAATTACCAGTTTCTTACGGCCAAGCCTATGCTGCTTGCTCTCAACATTGGCGAAAACCAGCTTGAGCAAAGGACATCTCTGATAGAGGAAATCATTTCTCTCCACCCGGAATTCCCTGTAGCGGCTCTGTGCGGCAAGCTGGAAATGGAGTTGGGACAAATGGACAAAGCAGAGGCAGAGGAATTCCGCAGAGAGATGGAAACAGGTAGCTCTGCCATGGATAGTATCGTTGACCTTTCTTACCACCTGCTTAACTTTATCTCTTTTTTTACCACAGGCCCGGATGAAGTTAAAGCGTGGACAGTTCCTGCCGGTATTTCTGCGCCAGAGGCTGCCGGGAAAATTCACTCTGATCTGAAAAGGGGCTTCATCAGGGCAGAAGTAATCAGTTATGACGACTTGATAAAATGTGGCAGTATGGCTGAAGCGCGCAAACGGGGATTGCTCAGGAAAGAGGGTAAACAATATACCGTGCAGGACGGAGACGTAATTACCTTCTTGTTCAATGTATGAAGAAGATATCTTGCCTTTTTCATGAAGACGGCCATATCTTTTCCCCTGGAGATAACTTGCTGTTCTTTGCAATCCTGGTTTTGCTCCCCAGGACACAGCCATTCGGTAGCTCGCTGTGCTCACCGACATAACAGTCAATGCCAAGCAAGCATTTATGCAACTTCGCTCCTCTGTCAATTTCGCAACCCTGCCATAAAACAGACATATCTACAACCGCTCCCTCTCTCAAAAAACAGTTTTTTCCTAACACGGCCGGCCCCCGTAGAGAAACATCTTTCTCCAAAACACACCCTTCCCCAATCATCACCGGCCCTTCAAGACTTGCCGAGGCATGAATAACAACATTATCCGCTATCCTCATCGCATTATTGCCAGAATGGCGCTCCAACAGGTCATGGTTTAATTTTAAATATTTTTCCGGTGTCCCTATATCTATCCAGTAATCCCGACTGGGATAACCATACATGGGTACCCCGTTTTCAAGCAAAGGAGGAAAGACATCTTTTTCGAACATGGAAAAAGTCCCCGAAGGTATATGTTCAAGAATTTCTGGTTCCAGGATATAGATGCCGGCATTAATCATGTTGGTGGTCACCATCTCCTTGTCGGGTTTTTCAATAAAATCGCTAATTTTCCCATCGTTATCAATTTCTACCACACCATATGCAGTCGGATCCTCCACGGGAGTTAATGCGATAGTTGCCAGCCCACCCTTTCGGCAATGAAAATCTACCATTCCGCTGATGTCTATATCGGTAAAGGCATCGCCGTTGAAAACGATAAATCGCTCCGCTCCCAAAAACCTCTCGGCATTCTTTATTGCCCCCGACGTCCCCAGAGCCCGCTCTTCCACGGAAGAAAACACTTTTACCCCTGCGAATTCGCCACCTGCCTCGATATAGTTTTGAATTTGGGTGCTATGCTGGCCCAGCGCAAGAATAATCTCCGTCACACCATGCTTTTTGAAATAAAAAATGAAGTACTCAAGCAATGGACGGTTTAATACCGGCACCATTATCTTAGCTGTATCGCAAGAAAGAGGCTGCAATCTGGTAGCCTTCCCACCTGCCAAAATAAAAGTTTTCATTATTTTCAGCCAATTTGTAAAGGACAATTCTTCCGGGCCATGACGTAAATCATCTGCAGAAACATACACCCCAGAGAAAAGTTCCTGCTTTTTCGTGGCTTATGATTTTTCCGGCAAGCTATTTAATAGTCTTTGCTAATACTGAATATTTGTCGAGTTTCTTTTCCATTATACTCATGAATTTATTGAAATTTGCTTTCTTGAAGGGGGCAATAGTACGGAGGGGTGGAAGCCTCTCCCCTTCTTGCAAAGCACCCTGGGCGATTAACTCCGCTATGACTGCCTGTTTTATTTCGTTGTTGCAAAGGGCGGAGTAATAAATAGTGCTTAATCCTACCTTAAGCATTTCCTTGATATGTTCATCCCCTTTTTCTTCGTGCAAGTGAGGATTTCTCGTTTCAATTTGAAAGACGTCAATGCCATCTTCCATCGCTTTGCGATTTGTAGTGGGAAGAATACCCCCAAACCCCTCAAAGATAGAAACCAACTCCTGCGGTTCTACCGCATAACCCGAGGCATATGTCAGTATCTCCGCCAACCTGATACTCATGGCATGTTCGCCAGCATTTCCTGTCTTGATGATCTCGCTTTCGAAACCCGTCTTGATCGAAATCAGATTGTTCATATGTTTGTTGGTGGTTTCTGATACCCGTCCCCACTTTTGAAAAAACAAGCCCCTGGAGATCTTGGGCTTGTAGTGCCAGAGAATTCTTACCATGCTGTAAGGAGATCGAGCCATGCTAAAACCAGCAGCATAATTCCGCACATACTCCAACACAGCGCCTGGAAAATAATTGTCAGCATCAATGAACCCAACATATTCCTTGCCAACGGCCTTAGCTATAAGTAGCCCCAGCATCATGCCTTCACTTTTGCCATCGTGAATCTGTCCTTTTTCATCCAGTAAATCTGTAAAGCCCGCCTGCACGATAGCTTCAGTCATAACAACGTCTTTTTGATGAACGATCAAAGCCTGCCGAAGAGTGTAGCGACAGAGTTGCTCCAGGGCATCTTTCTCCATTCTAAATCTATCGACTTTCTCTCTCTGGCTATTAGACACCACTATTATCAAGCAATCATGCGGCACACCGCTAACCACACCTTCAAAAAGCTTAAGCTTTTCATCCTTGATCGAGATAATAATAGCCATTCTCTCTTCGTAGTACTTGATAACGTCCTCGTTTACCTTCATCACCCCCATGGCACCATGATCAGGAAGGGTGCTCTTCAAACCTGAATCCAGAGAAATAACTCTCTGTAAATGATTTATCCTGACAGAGCCGAACCGTTCAGTATACCGAGGACTTTCTATAAACATAACTTTCTAAACCTATCTGTCCTAAAACACAGGCTTGCATGATAACAAACCTTCATTGTTATAGGCAATATGTCGGATTGAGAAAAGAACAGCAATTATGCCCCGTTATACCGTTTGCCCCGACCTTTAAAATATACCTCAGCTTCTCTTTGACCAGCCAATAAGCCATATGCTAGTGTAGCATTAAGCGATGAGAAAGGTGCTTTTTAGCGACCTTGACGGGACGTTTCTTGATGCAACGACCTATTCTTACAAAGAATCCCTGGATGCGCTAAAGTTATTACAGAAAGAAGAGGTTCCGCTTGTTTTCTGTTCAGCCAAGACGAGGGCAGAGCAGATAGAATATCGCCGCAAACTGGAGATCCATGACCCTTTTATAGTGGAAAACGGCGGGGCCATTTTCATACCGAAAGGCTATTTCCCTTTTTCCTTC
>JAUWOK010000032.1 GCA_030612165.1 Dehalococcoidia bacterium | reverse complement strand
GTGCCCTTTGCTCGAGCAGGCGCAGAACTTTTCGACGGCCATACAGGAGAGATCATATGTCTTAAACCAGCCAAAATTCGTGGCGTCTCTTCTGTGGGTATGGTGTGTTCCGAAAGAGAACTGGGTATTTCGGATAATTGTGAAGGCATCATGATATTACCTCACGATGCTCCTGTGGGTATGTCTTTCGGAAAATACATGGGAGATACCTTTTTTGAGCTGGAGGTAACTCCTAATCGTTCTGATTGTCTGTCCGTAATAGGAATTGCCAGAGAAATTGCTGCTCTTACCGGGCAATCTCTGCAGCTTCCTAATACTGTTTATCAGGAAGCAGGCGAAGAGATAACTTCATTTGTTTCCGTGGAGATTGCAGATTCTGAGTTATGTCCCAGGTATTGCGCCGGCTTAATCTCTGGCGTTACGGTGGGGTCATCTCCGCTCTGGTTACAACAGCGTTTATCGAATTACGGTATGCGTTCCATCAATAATGTCGTTGATGTGACTAATTACGTTATGCTGGAGTACGGGCAACCCCTGCATGCCTTTGATTATGAGAAAATTGCCGGCAGGCAGATCGTTGTGCGGCGAGCTGTTGAGAACGAGAGATTAAATACCCTGGATGGTGAACAGCACATTCTCAATCCTGATGTGCTGGTGATCGCTGACACGGAGAAGGCTACTGCCATCGCTGGCATTATGGGTGGAGCAGAATCTGAGATGACGGAAAATACCAGCGTAATATTGATAGAATCGGCGAATTTTGATTATGTCACTGTTCGCCGCGGGAGCGATGCCCTGCATTTGCAAAGCGAAGCATCGATACGTTTTAGCAAAGGACTCAGCCATAGATTACCGTTACCGGCACTGAAACGGGCAATGTCCTTACTGCTGGAAGTTGCTGGCGGACAAGCCGCCAGTGGTATCGTGGATGTATATGCTGCCCGGAAAGAGGAAACACCCATTGCCCTTACTTGTGGAGAGGTAAAACGACTTTCCAGCCTGGAAATGAATATCGGGGAGATCAGCAAAGTGCTGGATCTTCTTGGTTTTGCATGCCGCCAGAGTAAAGACCCTCATGAAGCTCTGGTTAGTGTGCCGTACTGGCGTAATGATATCCATTTGCCGGCTGATCTTGTGGAGGAGGTGGTGCGCATCGTTGGGTATGACCGTATTCCTCTTACTTCTCTCAGCGCCGCATTGCCAACCTATGACGCTGCTGCCGGGCTTAACTTATCGCAGCGGAGAGTGTCTACTATTCTGGTAGGCATGGGGTTCCAGGAAGGGCTCACTTATTCCCTACCCAGTCTAGAGAGGCTGCAAAAAGTGGCCCCGGTGCAGGATTTAATTGGTCCGATGCCTTTAAAACTGGCCAATCCCATGACGCAGGAGCAAGAATATTTGCGTACCACTTTGCGCTCGGGAGTGTTGTCTACGCTGGCACGGAACCAGAAACTTAATGAAGAGACTTTGCGGTTGTTTGAAACAGGTAAAGTTTTTTTGCCTGATGATGGCGGTGATTTGCCCAGGGAAAAGAGGATGCTTTGCGCCGCGCTCTGCGGGACCAGGACAAAAGCCTCCTGGCATGACAAGGGAGAACAACGGCTGGACTTTTTTGACGCTAAAGGTATGGTGGAGGCTGTTTTGCAGAGGTTGTTTTTGCAGGGGGAGTTCAAAATTAGTGACGACCCATCGCTAACACCTGGTAATGGCGCCGAGATAATTATTGACGGAAAAAAACTGGGTGTCGTAGGGGAACTTCACCCCAGAGTAGCTCGTTCCTTTGGTCTTTCCGGCACGATTTATCTTTTTGAGATGGACCTGGACGAAATATCGTTTTTTGTGACGGGAGAAAAGAAATTTCAGCCTGTTTCCAAATTCCCCGGCGTGGTCAGGGATATTGCTATCGTGGTAAAGGAAACAGTGCCTTACGGAGAAGTAAAGAAAAATATTGAAGCCTGTTCCCTGGTAACACAGATAGAGCTTTTTGATCTTTATACAGGAAAGCAGATTCCCCCCGGCAAAAAGTCATTTGCAGTCAGGGTCTTTTACCAATCTCCTGATCACACTTTGACAGACGAGGAAGTTGACAAAGAGCAACAGAAAATTATGGCCAGATTAAGCCGAAAACTGGACGTTGTTCTACGGAGCTAATCGTTTTGAAAAGCAAAACCAATCTACTTTACATAACAACCAATTACGCGAACGCATAAGGAAGATCTGTTTTTTTATAAAGCAGTGTCGTTTGTGTTCTCTTTCAGCAAAGCCTTGAGTTCCTTAACATAATCCTGCAGGGGTAGTGTGCTGGCTTGTTTCTGGGTGCGCCATTTTATCTCGATTTCCTGTTTTTGTAGAGTACGAGGACTTAAAGTCAATCGTAGCGGTATCCCCAGCAAATCAGCATCGTTGAATTTTACGCCGGGAGATTCTTCCCTGTCATCAAATAAAACTGTCACGTTGTTTTCTTGGAGGTCTTTGTAAATTTTGTTGGCTATAGAGGAGATTTCAGGGTCGTTGATATGCAGAGGACAGAAATGAACCTGATAAGGAGAGATGGATGATGGCCAGATAATCCCTTTATCGTCATGATGTTTCTCCACCACGCTGGCCAGCAGGCGGCCGATTCCGATGCCATAGCACCCCATGACAATAGGGTAGGGCGAGCCGTCTTCGCCTTGGAAGAAAGCCCCCAGTTTTTCGCTGAGAGAAGTACCCAGTTTAAATATATGTCCCACTTCTATGCCATGGCAAGAAAGGAGTTTGCCTTTGCAGAAAGGACAGTTATCTCCTGCCTGTGCCAGGGCAATATCTTTCAGCAGGTCCACCTGGAAATCTCTGGGACAGTTAGCGTTTTGAAAATGGTATCCTTGCTTATTAGCTCCCGTAACAAAATTGGTACCCGAAGCTATAGAGCTGTCTCCGACGATCTTAAGTTTTTTGATACCGATGGGTGAAGCGGACCCTGAGACTAAGCCAGCTCGCACTACCTCAGCCTCTGTTGCCATTTTAAAAGTCGAACACTGCAGGACATTTTTTAATTTTGTCTCGTTTATGTTTGTATCCCCACGGATGACCACAAAAATGAATTCGCCGTCGGCTATATAAAAAACAGACTTAAGTGTCTGCCTGGCAGGTACGCCAACATATTCGGCAACTTCTTCTATGGTTTTTACCTCTGGCGTGGCTATTTCCTGCAGAGGGAGGGGAGGCGTCTTGATTGACTCCTCTTTAAAGCTGTGCGCCTTTTCCACATTGGCGGCATAATTACATTGGGGACAGTGAATCACTTCATCTTCGCCGTTGTCGGTAATAACTATAAATTCGTGAGAATCTTTACCCCCGATAGCTCCGCTATCGGCTTCTACCATCAATACAGGCAACCCCAAACTGGCATAGAGGTTTTTATAAGCCTGTGTCATCCTTTCATAGTTTTGGGCAAGTCCTTCTTCACTGGTATCAAAACTGTAGAGATCCTTCATAATGAACTCGCGCACACGCAATAACCCGCCGCGCGGTCGCAGTTCATCCCGGAATTTAGTTTGCAGCTGGTAAAGGAGCACGGGAAGATCACGATAGCTTTGCACATAACGGCGAACCAGGTTAATAACGACCTCTTCGTGCGTTGGCCCCAGTACCAGCTTGTGCTTTTTGCGGTCTGTTAGACAGAAAAGGGATTCCCCGAAGGAAACATTTCTTCCTGTTTTTTCCCACAAGCTGAAGGGCTGCAAGGCAGGCAATAAAACTTCCTGCCCCCCCGCTTTGTTCATTTCGTCCCTGACGACAGCTTCTATTCTCTGCAAGACTTTCCAGCCTAAGGGGAGGTAGGAATATATACCGGCGGCTTCCTGGGCAATCATGCCGCTCTTGAGCAATAGCTGGTGGCTGATGCTCTCAGTTTCTGCGGGCATCTGACGTGCTGTTTTGCCAAAGAGATTGGAAAAACGCATGATATTTGCTCCTTTACTGTATAGAAATAAGGAAACTTTCCCTGGATACCAATTTGTTCGAACCCGGCTACCGATACTGACGTTAATCTTTGCAGAACTATTGGGCATTGTCAACAGGATCCCTGAGCGGGTGATATTTGTGATGCGTTTCTTCGGCATATCTGTCCGAGGTGTGAACATAACGAGTGGTTGTATCCAATGATTCGTGCCCCAGCAATATCTGCAAAGCAGCGGGGTTGGCTCCTTCTTCAGCCAAATAAGTGGCATAACCATGTCTTAATGAATGTGCTGAAGTAGGAACATTAATTTTCAGCTTTTCCCGGTAACGCTTAATTTTTTCCTGCAGATAATTGGTAGAAATTCGTTTTCTTGGGTTTGATGCGTTTCTGCCAGCGTATGGTATGAATAGGGCGGGCATGCTATCCTGCCTGGTGCACAAGTATGTTTCCAGATGCCGTTTTGCCCTGGGCGTGAGATAGACGAAGCGTTGCTTCTTACCTTTACCCGTGATGAAAATTCGCCCACTGTCGTCTATTTGATTGCGATTAAGTTGACATAACTCGGAAATGCGCATCCCCGTGGCAAAAAGTGTTTCCAGCATAGCCTGATTTCTTAAGGCCACTTTACGGTTTTTCTCCAGTGAACCTGGCGACTCGATGAGCCTGATTAAATCCTCAAGTTCTGCCACCTGAGGATGTTTACGTACGGTTTTAATTAGCTTTACTGCTTCGGGAGGTACAGGGCAGGGATAGTCCATGTCAATGAGATAACTTAAATAGGATCTTAAAGAAGAGAGCATGCGGTTTATGGAACGGGAATCAAGCTGGCGGTATGGTGTTTTATCGACCTGGCCGACTGTTTTGCGATCAATTGACCCCAGGTAAGCTTTGTAGTAGATAATAATGCGCTTATTAAGGTCAGGGAAAGCAACTTTGCTTTCTTCCAGGAAAGCATCAAAACATTTCAGGTCGCGCTCATAGTTATAAATTGTTTTAGGGGAATAATTGGTAGCCTGCAGATTCAGCAGAAAGTCATCCATATAAGGCAGCATGCTTTATTTCCTTTAAACCAATATATAACTGAGTATAAGAGATATTATACTCAGTTAATTGTTATTAAACAAGAAGGCCTTCTCTTCATACTTCTCCACTATTTCCGTAAGTTTTTCTATATGTATCAATAGTCTGAATCATGGATTGAAAATTCTTGTCTTCCGAAACATCCTTCTTTAGTATTAGCCACGCTTCCAGAGCTTCAATTACGATTTCCCGTATAGTTTTATCCTGCTCGACGGAGGCAATCTTGACAGCTTTAAATAAATCCCCACTCCCCAGGTCTACAGTGATACGCGTACTTCTGGTCATCACATTATCCCCTTTCGCACTATAACATATTAACATATTTATGCTAATATGAATGGAGTTTTATCCTGGTTTTGGTTAATAACAATGCGCTTCTTATAACTAGGTGATTGGAATATTGTCCAGTGACAAGAAAATTTTGTCCAGAAGGTTATCCAACCCCCACCCTTTTATAGCAGAAATAAAAACTACGCGGTCTTCTTTAGGAAAGCTTGTTTCTTTAAAAAAAGGACTTGCTGAAAAGTTCTCCAAGTCGCTGTCACTGTTTATAACTAAGTCCAGCTTATTGAAGACCGTGAGCCTGGGTTTATTACCGATGTCCAGTTCTTTCAGAATTTGCTCGACTGTTTGACAATGATTGGCTGCATTTTTATGTGTTATGTCAATAATATGCAGCAATAGATCAGCTTCGTTAAGTTCTTCCAACGTAGCACGAAAGGAGGCGACTACTAGCGGAGGTAGTTTGTTGATAAAACCGACTGTGTCACTGAGAAGACACATTCTCCCTTCAGGGGAGACTATCCTGCGCGTTACTGTATCAAGCGTGGAGAATAATTTATCTTCCACCAGCACATTAGCCTTGCTTAGCGCATTGAACAACGCACTTTTTCCGGCATTGGTGTAACCAATCATAGCTATAACAGGAATATTTTTCTCCCTGCGATGTTTTCGGTACAGTGAGCGGTGTACTCTAACTTCCTCCAGGTCTTTCTGAAGACGGTAGATGCGGTTATGGATCATTCGTCTGTCTGTTTCTAACTGCGATTCTCCTGGCCCTCTGGTACCGATACCGCCTCCAAGCCGTTCCAGGTGGCTCCACTGGCCAATGAGACGGGGCAGAAGATATTGATGCTGAGCTAATTCGACTTGAAGTTTGCCTTCTCTGGTTCGCGCTTGCCTGGCAAAAATATCCAATATCAGAGCAGTGCGGTCAATAATTTTAACCTGTAGTAACTCCTCAAGATTTCTCTGTTGTCTTGGCAGCAGCTCGTCGTCAAAAATTACGGTGTCATATCCTGTTGAAAGCTTAAGGCTGACAAGTTCATCAATTTTGCCTTTGCCAATGTAATGTGTGGGCGAAGGAATAGACAACCTCTGTGACAGAACTCCCGTTATATCAGCACCAGCAGTCCTGGCCAGGTAATCCAGTTCCTGCAAAGAATCACGAACAGTCCATTTTTCATCATAAGCGCTGGTTGTTTCAACCCCTACCAGAAAAGCCTTTTCCGCTACGACCTGTGTGCTGAAAAATGTTTGCTTTCTTTTTCCCATTCTATATAGCAAGAGAGGACAATCGGTTTATTCCTTCTTTCAGGCGCTCGTCAGGAATGGTCAGAGAAAATCTGATATACCCTTCTCCCTGTGTACCATAACCTGTACCCGGGGTAACGGCAATTCCTGCTTCGTCGAGTAATTTTTCGGTAAAACTGACGGAAGTATGGCCATCGGGGACTTTAGCCCAGATATAGAAGGCAGCTTTTGGTACTCGTGCCTTTAGTCCTATTTTTTCAATAGCCTTAATTAGTTCGTCGCGGCGCTTCTGTAAAATAATATTGTGCCTGCCAATACAATCCTGCGGCCCGGATAAAGCCGCAATACCTGCCTCCTGAATGGCCTGAGGAATTCCGGAGTCCAGGTTGGATTTGGTGCGGAATAAAGCATGTATCATTTCCGGGTTACCTACCGCCATACCTATGCGCCACCCTGTCATATTATATGTCTTGGAGAGAGAATGGAATTCGATGCCGATATCTTTTGCTCCTGATGCCTGCAAGAAACTGGGTGGACGGTAACCGTCAAAGCTAACTTCGGTGTAAGGAGCGTCATGGCATATTGCCAGGTTGTGGTGGTGGGCAAAACGCACGGCCCTGTCAAAAAATTCAATGCTGGCCACTGCCCCGGTAGGATTATTGGGATAGTTTAACCACAGGAGTTTGGCCTTGTCTGCTATTTCGTCAGGTATAACGTCGAAATCAGGAAGAAACTCCTTTTCCTCCACTAAAGGCATATAATACGGTTTTCCTCCGGCCAGTATAGTGCCCATGGAATATACGGGATACCCGGGGTTCGGTATTAGAGCGATATCTCCGGGATCAATGAAACAAAAAGAGATGTGCCCTATTCCCTCTTTGGAGCCAATCAATGGCAAAATTTCTTTAGCCGGATCCAGAGAAACATTGAATCGTTGCCTATACCACCTGGCAATAGCTTGACGGAACTCCGGCAACCCATCAGTTTCAGGATAACGGTGATTTGCTGGTTTGCGTGCCGCCTGACATAAATGTTCTATGATATGAGGAGGAGTAGGGATATCCGGATCTCCGATGGCGAAACTGATAACATCTTCCCCCTGCGCTCTCTTCTCGGCGATTTTGCGGGAAATATTGACGAAAAGATACGGTGGAAGTTTTTCAATTCGTCTGGCCAGTTGCATAAATAGTAATACCTCCGTTACTCGTTAAGTATATTATTAAAAATTTTTACCGGTTAGTTATTTAAAATAATTCATCCCACTCCCCGGAGAAAATCTCCTCTGCGGGACCCGTAAGTAAAATATTCCCTACCCTATCCTGGCGCACAGTGAGAAGGCCTCCTGAAGTTATTATGTCAACCACGTCATCCACATAATCAAGTTTCTGTGCTGTGATCGCTATGGCACAGGCCCCACTGCCGCAGGAAAGAGTTTCGCCAACTCCCCGTTCCCAGATTCTAGCTTCTATTTTGTCTCTGGCGAGAATCCTGGCCGCTTCAAAGTTGGTTTTCTGTGGAAAAAGCCGATGCTTTTCTACAAGGGGACCCACTTTGAGAAGAGGGAATTCCATGACTGCCCGGGAAGTAAAAGTTACAGCATGAGGATTGCCCATGGATACAAAAGACAAATTTATAGTTTTGCCTGCTACATTAAGAGGGTAATTTAGAATAGGAGTGATGTCTATTTTGTCAGCGATGGGAATCTCTTCCGCCGTAAACTTAGGTATTCCCATGCTTACTTCGATTTCGCTGGTTTTATTACCTGCTTTGCAAATTCTGGACTGTGCAATACCTGTCAGCGTTTCAATTGTCAGGTGGTCTGCCCGGACTATTTTGTGGTCGATGCAGTATTTACTGAGACAGCGCAGTCCGTTACCGCATGTCTCTGCTTCTTGTCCGTCTACGTTAAAAATACGCATTTTTAAATCAGCGCGTTCAGAAGTCTGCACCAGAATTACACCATCAGCGCCTATTCCGAAATGGCGGCGGCAGGCGGATTGGGCTAATTTCTCCCAATCTCGTTCTATGCCCCTAGCATCTATTACGATAAAATCGTTTCCTGTAGCCTGTAGTTTAGAGAACTTCATTTTGCAAAAACCTCTTAATCAGGTCCCCCGCCTTTATTTCTAATTCTCCATCGTCAGCGTTAAACCAATGGATTTTGTTATTATCCAAACGGAACCAGGCGTACTGACGGCGCGCCAGGCGATGAGTCTCATATTTTACCTGTTCAATGGCCAGAGGTAAACTCAGCCTTCCCTGCAAGAAGTCACCTATTTGCCTGTATCCTACGCTGGACATAGCTGGCAGTGATGGACTGTAGCCTTTCTCTGCTAACAAGTTTACTTCTTTTACCAGCCCCTTTTCCATCATGTTATCAACACGGCAATCAATTCTGCGATACAGGTTAGCTCTTTCTGCTGTTAGGCCGATAATGAGTACGGGGAAATCGGGAGGCTTTTTCTTTTGTAAAGTTGAAGGAGCCTGTCCTGTCGCATGGTATATTTCCAGAGCTCTGATGATGCGTCGCGTATTTGTCGGGGCTATTTTTTGGGCAGATAGAGGATCAATCTGCTCTAATTTCTTATAGAGGACAGCGTTCCCCTGCCATGTTGCCTCGTCCTCTAAAGCATGCCTTAACTGATAATTAGGGGGGGCTGTGGGGATTGTCCATCCTTCCACTATTGCTCGGACATATAGGCCACTTCCCCCTACCAGCAGAGGCAGCTTATTTTTTTGCTGAATGTCTTTAATTTTTTCCTGTGCGGATTGCAGGTAGATCGCCAGAGAAAAAGCATCATCTGGGTTGATTATGTCAATAAGATGATGCGGAACCAGATGGCGGTCGGTTAAAGAAGGTTTGGCTGTGCCGATGTCCATGTACCGGTAGACCTGTCTGCTGTCGGCGCCTATAATCTCTTCATCCAGCAGCCGGGATAAATACATGGCCAACTGGCTCTTTCCTATAGCTGTGGGGCCTACGATGGCTATGAGACATTTCATCAATTACGGTTTAAATTAGAAAGCACTGCCCTTTATTTCTGCTGTTTGCCGGACAATATCGGTGAATTCCCGGGCATTAAGACTGGCCCCACCGATTAACGCACCGTCTATTTCCGGCGAAGAAATGAATTCTGTGATATTTTGTGCGGTGACGCTGCCACCGTAAAGAATGCGCACGCTTTGAGCAGTGTTACTGTCCCACAGGTGGGATAAAATACCGCGAATGAACTTTATGGTGTTTGTGGCCTCATTACCGCTGGAGGCCTTGCCTGTACCAATAGCCCAGATAGGTTCATAAGCGATCACAAAAGAAGGAATGGGTTCTATATCGGATAAAGCTGCCTCCAATTGATGCGTAATCACTGCCTCCGTTTTGCCTGCTTCATTTTCCTCCAGGTCTTCCCCGATGCATAATATGGGGTTGAGTTTGTACACCAGCGCTGCCCGAAGCTTCCTGTTGAGCATCGCATCATTTTCACCAAAGTAGCGGCGTCGTTCGGAATGCCCGATGATGACAAAATCACATAAACCATGAAGCATTAAAGGAGATATCTCTCCGGTATAAGCACCCTGTGCTGCGAAATGCATATTCTGAGCGCCCAGTTTGATAGAAGAGCCTTGTAGTATCCCTGATATCGAGATCAGTGACAGGAAAGGGGGACAAAGTACTTTTTCCACTCCCGCTATTTGATCCAGGGTGTCACACAGAGCACAAGCCAGATTATTGGACTCGGTAGGCGTAGTGTTCATTTTCCAGTTGCCTGCTATCAAGGGAAGACGCATTTTATTTATTCTGTAGGGCTTCCACTCCGGGGAGAGAAGCCCCCTCCATGAATCTCAAGCTGGCTCCACCGCCGGTGGAGACATGCGTTATTTTATCGGTTAGTTCCATTTCCTGGATTACTTCCGCAGATGATCCCCCTCCCACTACGGTGACGGCATCAAGCTCGGAAATAAGCGTGGCTATCATCCAGGTGCCCTTACTGAATTCGGGTATTTCATAAATCCCTGCCGGGCCATTCCACATGACAGTGCGGCACTTTTTTATTTCCTTTGTAAACATTTTGATAGTTCTGGTTCCAATATCTACAATATAGCTATCATCCGGTATGCTATCGACGAACACCTCTTTACTGGCGATACCAGCTTTAATC
>JAUWOK010000039.1 GCA_030612165.1 Dehalococcoidia bacterium | reverse complement strand
ATATCTTCCGTCTTTAACTTGAGAACATCTTCCGCCTCTGTCAGCGATTCCGTGAGCTTATCCTTTCTCTCCTCCAGCGAGACAATCTCCTCATCTCCGACCTGCCTGATTGGCGCCGTGGGAACGACACAGGAGTCTAACTTCTGCAGGAGTTCCTCCTTATCCCTCTTCAGTTGCTCTATTTCTTCCTGTTGTTTCCGCACCAGTTCCCGATACTTCGCAGCATCTTCCTTGTCCGGATGACAAGGCTCAGGGGAGGGAACTTTATTTGAGGATATCAAGCTCCTTAAGTCCTTCAAAACCTCCATGTCGGAGACGCTCCCAGCCAGTCTTTTCTCAGTCTTCATGGCTGAGAAGCTCCTCGGCCAGTTCCCGATATTCCTGAGATGCCTGCGAATTGCGGGCATAGAAGAAAGCAGGAGTCATACATATCGGCCCCTCTGCCAACTTTATGTGCCGGTAGATCACCGTTTGAAAAACCAGGTCACCGAAAGTATCCCTGATGCTCTTTGCCGTATCCTGTCCTACTCTCGTGCGACGATCCAGCATGGTGATAAGTATTCCCTCTATCTTGAGGGAAGGATTGAGTTCTTCCTTAATCAGGTGATACAACTCAAGGAGATGCTTCATGCCGTACAGGGTTAAAGGCTCGCTTTGCATTGGTATCAGGACGCTATCGGCGGCAGCAAGAGCATTAATGGCAATCGTTCCCAGCGTGGGAGGACAATCTATGAAAATAAAATCAAAATCCTCTTTCGCCGTTTCCAGTTTTTTCTTTAGAAGCTTTTCTCTGCCTATTTTGCCAGCAACTTCCAGCTCCACCATCGCCAGATCTACATGAGAAGGAACAATGAAGAGGTTCATCACCTCGCTGGGCTGCACCACTTCGGAAAGGTTTACTTCCGGGTTAATCAGAAGGTCATGAACTGACTTTTCAATCCCCACAGGGTTTATCCCCAGGCTCACGGAGAGAGATGCCTGAGGGTCTATATCCACCAGGAGGACTTTCTTGCCCGCAAGGCAAAGACTGGCGCCCAGGTTTATACAGGTGGTCGTCTTCCCTGTACCGCCTTTGTGCTGAGCTACTGCGATTATCTTTCCCATTTTTCTGACCAGAATAGGTATCCTTCCCAGAGATTATGGCATTCTGAAGGGCTATTTACAACGGGTTACTAGCTTTCCTGCGATGCGTTCTATGCTGCCTTGCTGGGTTTTAACCCTTCCAGGTTTTATTTTTTTCTGCGAACACGCTAGAATTAGCGGGGTGTTGAAGAAGAGCTACTGGAAAACAAACAGTAAATGAATTTGCGAGAGAAAGGAGCGCTGTCATGACATTGCCACAAGCAACGAAAACCCTGGTACAGTGTGATTTTGACGGCACCATCACCGAAAGAGATGTGAGCTACCTGATCCTGGACGCTTTCGCCGAAGGGAACTGGCGGCCGCTGCTACAGGATTACGAGGAAGGCAAAATACCCGTAGGCGAATTCAACACGAAAGCTTTCGCCATGGTCAAGGCGGATGAAGCCACGTTGCTGAAATTCATTGACGGCAAAATTATGATAAGGCCCGGTCTGCAAGAAATGGGGGATTGCTGCGACAGGAAAGGCCTCAGGCTGGTTGTCGTGAGCAATGGGTTGCTCTTCTATGTCAAGGCGATGCTGGAGAAGGCTGGATTAGAAAAACTGGAGATGTATGCGGCACACACTCGTTTTCAGCCTGCAGGGATGGAGGTTTGTTACATAGGGCCCGACGGCAAGCAAATGCATGCTGGTCTCAAAGAAGCTTATTCCAGGCACTTCCTGCGACAGGATTACCGCCTGATATATGTGGGAAACGGCGCCTCCGATGTCATGCCTGCGCAATATGCCGATAAAATCTTTGCTCGAGATACGCTGCTTGCTTCCTGCAAGGAGAAACAGATTGAGTGTCAACCATTTAATAACTTGTCCGAGGTGACCCGCATTCTGGAATGCATGTAGAGTATGATTTTTCACCCTTCTTTTGTTACCTGCGCATGCCCGGCAAGTTTCTCATGTAAAACTTCTTTCCCTCGTACTCCAACTCTATAAGGCTGCCAGCAGACAGGAGTTTTTTTATATCCTGCCAGCTTCCACCAGCTTGCTTTAAGAATTCCACGACAGCCTCTTCTCTCATAGGGTGCACCGAAGTGATAGCGAGCAAATCGTCTTCGACCCCGGCAGTGGAGGCGAAAGCATTTCCCTCATAGCTAACGAGAAACTCCGTCTTGAAAGATTGCTTGTTGAAAATATGAAACGCCATATTGAGAACTTGCTCGCTGGCAGGTATAGCCGTTCTGAGCGCCGGCGGCCTTGTAGGAACGGAAAGATATGCTATTTCCGGCCTCAGTTCCGCCAAGAAACCGGCTATCTTTTGGATCTCCCCACACTCTCCGTTGAGCCCCTGCAGGAGCATGGTCTCGGTAACCAGCCTGCCGTGGAAAGAATGGGAGAACTCCTGTATTCCTTCTAAAATATCTGCAAGTTTTAATGATTTATGCGGCCTGTCTATTCTGCGCCAGATGCTCTCGCTCACAGCGTCTACTTTCAGAGAAACCCAATCTGCCTGTCGTAACTCCTCCCTGACATCTGCACGCCACATGAGGGAAGCGTTGGAAATAACGGCGACGCTAATTCCCAGAGGTTTGAGGAGGGAAATCTCCCTGCCCAGGCTTATGTCCAGCGTGGGCTCACCATCGGGCACGAAAGTCAGGTAGTCTATCTTCTTTCCTCTGCAGTTGGCCTGCATGACCTTCTGCTCTGTTTCTTGAACTACCTCTGCTGCTTCGTAGAAAGGCTGTCGGGCAACCTGCAGGTTGGTGGTGATGCCGAGCTGGCAATAAATGCAGGAGTAGCTGCAGGTCTTGGGAGGAATGTTGTTGATTCCCATGCTAAAGCCCAAGCGGCGGGAAGGGACAGGTCCATAAGCTTTCATAATGATGTCGTTAATACACCGTACAGCCTTTAGCTGAAGATACGGCTACAAATTCAGAGAAGAAGCGATGCCTTTCATCGCCTCAAGCCCCAGGGTGATGAACTCTTCTAACTCCATGCCGATTGCCCGGCAACCTGCTATCTGCTCCCTGCTGACCCCGGCGGCAAAACTCTTTTCGTTAAAACGCTTCATTACCGACTTTGCCGCAAGCCCTGACAATTTATCAGGACGGATCAGCGCGGCGGCGGTGATCAATCCGCTCAAAGGATCAGCACAAAAGAGAGCTCTGTCCAGGTCTGTCTGCCGGGGAAACCCGAGTACTTCGTTATGACACAGAATAGCATGCGACACCTGCTCGCTTGCTCCCAATTCCCTGGCAATGTCGGCTCCCAATTTACCGTGCGTCATAGGATCGTCCTCAACCAGCTCGACATCTATGTCATGGAGCAAGCCAGCAAGCCCCCATTCATCTTCATCCTCGTTCTTCCTGCAAGCCAGCGCCCGCATAATCGCCTCCGTAGCCAGCATATGCTGCACTAATCGCTGGCTCTGGACATTAGCCCTGATGGAATTTAGGAATTCACTGCGTTTGCTCATTTGCGATTTACCATGAAGCGGCTTTGCTCACGTAGTATGCCCTGCAAATAGCGTCCAGTCAAGGATTTCTCGTTTCTAGCAATCTGCCCTGGTGTTCCTGTGGCTAAGAGATATCCGCCTTCATCGCCAGCACCCGGGCCGAGGTCAATAATATGGTCGGCTCGCTTGATGATATCCAGATGGTGCTCAATGATAACTACAGTATTGCCTGCATCTACCAGACGTTCTAATACCTGCAATAAACAAGCTATATCAGCAAAAGAAAGTCCTGTGGTCGGTTCATCCAGAATATAGAGAGTTCTTCCCGTGGAGCGCCGTGACAGCTCAGTAGCCAGCTTCACCCGCTGTGCCTCTCCCCCCGAGAGCGTAGGAGCGGGCTGTCCCAGACAAACATAGCCCAGGCCAACATCCATAAGAGTTTGCAGTTTGCTTTTTATCCCCGGGAAGTTTTTGAAACAGGGCATGGCCTCTTCAACAGTCATGGCCAGGTACTCGGCAATATTCTTTCCCTTAAAATGAATCTGCAGCGCCTCTCGATTGTAGCGTTTCCCTTTGCACACCTCGCACGACACGGTAATATCAGGCAGGAATTGCATTTCAATCTGCACAAACCCTGCTCCCTGGCAGGCTTCACAGCGCCCCCCTTTCACATTGAAGGAAAAGCGTCCCGGTGAATATCCACGCATTTTGGATTCGGGCATCGAAGAAAATAGCTCTCTTATGGGCGTGAACACTCCCGTGTATGTAGCGGGGTTGCTGCGCGGCGTACGGCCAATGGGGGACTGATCTATATTAATAACTTTATCAATATGCCCTGTACCAACGATATCGGTGAATTCACCGGGCTTCTCCTTTGCCCGATAGAAAAGCTGTGCCAGTCTCTTAAAGAGTATTTCGTTGACAAGAGAACTCTTGCCGCTCCCCGAGACACCAGTGACGCAAACCAGTTTTCCCAGAGGAATAGAAACATCAATATTTTTAAGGTTGTTCTCCCGTGCACCCTTGATTATCAGCTCGTTTCCCGAACCGGGGCGGTGCTGGGCGGGGAAAGCGATCTGCTTCGCTCCACTGAGATACTGCCCGGTTATTGATTCCGGACACTGCATAATGTCCGCCAGCGTACCCGTAGCTACGACTTCACCGCCTTTTTTGCCAGCTCCCGGCCCGATATCAATGATGTGGTCGGCAGCTCTCATCATCGCTTCGTCATGCTCTACAATGATCACAGTATTGCCCAGATCCTTGAGCTGCTTGAGTGTAGAGATAAGATGGGAGTTGTCAGCGGGGTGCAAACCTATCGTAGGCTCATCGCAGACATAAAGCACACCGGTGAGTCCGCTGCCAATCTGGGAAGATAACCTTATTCTCTGCGCCTCTCCTCCAGAGAGAGTTGCCGAGTAACGATCCAGCGCAAGGTAACCCAGCCCGATATCCTCCAGAAAACCCAACCGTAAGCGTATCTCCCTGATGATCTGGCTGGCTATAGTGCGCTCGCGGGAGGATATTTTCGTGTTTGCTTTTTCCACCCAGCCGATGATTTTGCTGACAGACATGGCGCTTATATCCATGATATTCTTGCCGGCGATGGTTACAGCCAGCAATTCCGGCTTTAATCTCCTGCCCTGGCAAACGGAGCAGGGAGTGGAAGCCATGTAGCGCTCTATATCTGCTCTGACAGCTTCAGATTCGGTTTCTCTATAGCGACGTTCCAGGTTAGACTTCACCCCCTCGAAATCAGCATGGTACTGCCGCATTCTGCCATGGTGGTCTTGATATACCATAGGCAGAGGTTTTTCTTTATAGCCATGCAATATGGAACGCAGGTGATCAGAGGAGAGCTCTTTGACAGGAGTGAAGAGGGAAAAACCCTGCTCTTCCGCCAGAGAGGAGAGAATACTGTGGTACCAGGTGCTCATTGAGCCATTTCTAGCCCAGGGCAGGATAGCTCCCTCCTCCAGGCTCAAGTTTTTGTCGGGGACAACCATGTCAACATCCACTTCCAGTTTATAACCCAGTCCGGAGCAAATGGGACAAGCTCCGTGCGGGCTGTTAAAACTGAAGGAACGGGGAGTGATCTCTCCCAGACTGATATTGCAATAAACACAGGCGAAATGTTCGGAAAAGAGGATTTCCTCTCTCCCGTCGACGGATATATTCACTACTCCCAACCCCAATTTCAGCGCTGTTTCAATGGAATCAGCCAGCCTGGAATCATTCTCCCCCTTTTCTACCTGGAGACGGTCTACCACTGCTTCGATGGTATGTTTCTTGTTTTTGTCCAGGCAGATTTCCTCTGAAAGATCATAGATTTTGCCGTCAACTCTGGCTCTGACATATCCCTGTTTTTGCAAATCCTGAAATACCACCCGGTGTTCTCCCTTACGATCCCTGACTAAAGGGGACAGTATCATAATGCGGCTACCGGGAGGCAGCTTTTGCACGGCATCGGTGATCTGTTGTACTGTCTGGCAGGAAACAGGCCTTCCGCACTCAGGGCAGTGCGGGTGCCCGATACGGGCAAACAGCAGGCGCATGTAATCAAAAATCTCGGTCATGGTGCCCACCGTGGAGCGCGGATTATGCAGAGACCTCCTCTGGTCAACAGAGATAGCCGGACTGAGCCCTTCTATATAATCTACGGCAGGCCTTTCCATCCGCCCCAGGAACTGGCGAGCATAAGCAGAGAGGGACTCCATGTAGCGACGGCGGCCTTCGGCGCAAATAGTATCAAAAGCCAGAGAGCTTTTACCCGAGCCAGAAACGCCTGTAATAACCACCAGTTTGTTTCTCGGCACGGCAACATCTATGTTTTTGAGATTGTGTTCCCTTGCTCCCTTGATAAAGATAGCGTCCGTCGTCACAACACGATAATTCTAGCATCAGTGCACTGCACTTCTCAAAACGGAAAGAGAATAAAACACGCGGCAGAAAGCATAAGAAGCAGAACCCTTTCCCAGAGTTCTGCTTCTTTGTTGTTTTTTTATTTTACTATATTGTATTCTGCTGGAATCGCTCCTAGATCAAACCAGTAAAATGCATCAGAACCGGCGCCAGCATCAATGAGACTACCGACATCAACTTGAGCATGATGTTCAGCGAAGGCCCGGAGGTATCCTTCATGGGGTCTCCCGCCGTGTCCCCTGTCACCGCAGCTTTGTGCGCCTCCGACCCCTTGCCGCCAAAATGTCCTGCCTCAATCCACTTCTTAGCATTATCCCAGGCACCCCCGGCGTTATTCAAAGTAATGGCAAAAACAAAGCCCGTAGCCAGCGCACCGAGTAAAAAGCCAGCCAGCGCGAATTTGCCCAGAACCAATCCCACGATCACGGGGGCAACTATGGTCATTATAGAAGGCGCCATCATCTGTTTTAATGCTGATTTGGTACAAATATCCACACATTTGCCATGGTCAGGCTTGACTCCCTCTTTCCCCTCTCTCAGCCCCGGTATCTCACGCCACTGGCGGCGAACTTCTTCAACAATAGCCTTGGTAGTCACACCTACCGACTTCATCGTCATGGCGCAGAAAGTGGGGGGCATAAGGGCACCCAGCAGTACGCCAATGATGATCGGCGCGCTCAGCAAATTAAATGCTCCCGGTTGCGCTACCTCGATGGCACCTGTTGCGGAAATAGATATTATCTCCGTAACCAGAGCGAAAGAAAGAATTAACCCCAAAGAGTTCAAAGCAGCAGCCCCGATGGCAAAACCCTTGCCTGTGGCGGCAGTGGTGTTGCCCAGAGAATCCAGAGCATCGGTCCTCTCCCTTACTTCCTCCGGTAAACCAGCCATCGTGGCAATGCCGCCGGCATTATCGGCAACCGGCCCATAAGCATCGGTAGCCAGTGTTACTCCCAGTGTGGACAACATGCCGGCAGCTGCCAGCGCTACACCGTAGAAACTGCCGAAGTGGAAAGATACGCCGATCGCTATGGCAATCAGGATCACCGGCGGCCAGGTGCTCATCATGCCGTTGGCAAATCCTTGAATTATGGTAGTACCGGCGCCGGAACAAGAAGCCTCGGCAATTTCCTGCGTTGGTTTGAAAACATACGAAGTGAAGTAGTTAGTACTTTCTCCCATAAGCACGCCGGCCAGCAATCCTGCCAGCACTGCCCAGAAAAGATTAAGATTCTCCGCCAGGAAATAAATTACCAGGAAGCTGAATATCGCAGTTAATATTGAGGCTCCCAAAGTACCCCGGCGCAGAGCTCCCAGCAGGGCGCTCATTTCCAGTTTTTCTCCAACTCTGACCATAAAGCAGCCGATGATAGAGGCGAATATGCCTCCGGCAGCAATCAGCATGGGAATCGCCCAGGCGGCAGAAAAGTCGGCAACCGCACCTATCGCAGTAGCCACCATAGCCAGTGTCATGGTGGCGATAATGGACTCAACATAAGATTCAAACAGGTCGGCCCCCATGCCGCAAACATCTCCTACATTGTCTCCTACATTGTCGGCTATGACAGCAGCGTTTCTAGGGTCGTCTTCCGGTATTCCTGCCTCCACTTTACCAACCAGGTCGGAACCCGTATCAGCCCCCTTCGTAAAGATGCCACCGCCAACTCTGGCAAAGAGAGCTACCAGCGAGGCGCCTGTCCCGTAAGCCGGAATGATAGCCAGGAAATTAGCGGATTCATGCCAGGCGAAATAAAGAATGGCCATTCCTATGATGCCTATGCTGACAACCGTCAATCCCATGACTGCTCCGCCCCGGAAAGCGACACGAAGGCCGGAATTCAGTCCTTTCTGAGCGGCAGCACATGTCCTGCCATTCGTCTTGACTGCAACGGTCAGGCCGGCAAAACCGGCTCCCATGGAGCAGACAGCTCCAAAAATAAAGGCTACGCTTATTCTCCACCCCAGTTCAGGGACAGCCGCCAGGATAACAGCCAGCACCACTACTACAACGGCCAGGGTACGGTATTCTCTGCCAATGAAGGCCATTGCTCCTTCCTGAATAGCGCTGGAAATCTCCCTGACTTCCTTCGACCCCTGGTCTTGTCTCAAAACATAGCGCACAAAGTATGCGACTATGCCAATGCCCACGACCCCAGCAATGACAGAGATCCACATCAAATCCATATACTTCTCCTCTTCCTCTTATTTTTGCTTCAAGACATGCTGGCAGCAGGAATATTCAGGGAATTATTAATGCCATTTCCATCGACCTTACCTGCCAGGGCAAATTCCATTAAAGCAACAAGTTTAATACGAGAAAGCTTTGTTTGTCAACGCAATGCGCTCGTTGTGTTGATGTTCTATGATTTTGTCACCATCTAACTGTTCTGGGAAAATGTCACCCTATGAAGGAGATAGTGACATTGAACAGGAAAGAGCAGGGGAGGTTGGTGGTATTAAACC
>JAUWOK010000078.1 GCA_030612165.1 Dehalococcoidia bacterium | reverse complement strand
ATCGGTGGGGTCGCGCTGCTGGAGTTCAGAGAAAGAGATGAAGAGGGCAACTGGATTCCTGCCGTGGGCATGGTTGAGGGAGTGGAACTAGTTCTTTCCAGCAAATATTTCAAGGAAAATACTAAAATAGATGTGGACCAGTTTGGCAGGCCTCTCCTGGTGTTCGAGTGGGATGAGGTGGGGCGTGAGCTTTCCCAGCAGGTAACCGGGCGGCTGATAGGCAAGCAACTGGCTATTTACGAGGGTGGTGAGCCGCTGCAGGATGAGAATGGGCACGAGATCGCTCCTGTGGTGCAGCAGGTAATTGTGGATGGTGGGCATATCGAGGGGCTGGGGCTGAAAGATGCTCAGGTTTTATCCCGTCAGCTTAATGCAGGCAGGCTTCAGGTGCCCCTGGGCAGCTGGGATGAGCAAAACGGCACGCGGGAATTTCGTCCTGACGTTCCCTATTTCGAGCGCACGGTAGAAGCCACCCTGGGACAGGATTCTATTGATAAGAGCTTACTGGCGGGAGGAATCGGCCTGGCATTGCTGCTTCTGTTCATGTTGCTCTATTACCGCCTGCCGGGGCTGGTAGCCTGCGTCAGCCTGATTATTTACGGCGTTATACTATTTGCCCTTTTTAAGCTTATCCCGATAACGCTCACCCTGCCGGGAATAGCCGGGTTTATCGTCTCTCTGGGTATGGCGGTGGATGCTAATGTGCTGATCTTTGAAAGGCTGAAAGAGGAATTGCGAACAGGGCGCACGCTGGGGGCTGCTGTCGAGGCCGGGTTCAACCGTGCCTGGACCGCTATCAGAGACAGCAATATCACCACATTTATTGCCTGCATTGTCCTTTTCTGGTTTGGTGGCGCCCTGGGCGCCCTCATGGTAAGGGGCTTCGCCGTAACGCTGTTCATCGGGGTAGCGTTATCTATGTTCAGCGCCATAGTTATCACCAGGACACTGCTACGCCTTGTAGTAAGCAGCCGGTTGGCGAAGAAGGAAAAAGCCTATGGGGTGAACAGGAAATGATAGATTTTGTGAATAAGAAGGGGAGGTTTTTTCTTCTCTCCGCTATTCTTATAATCGCCGGAGTGGTCTCTCTGGCTGTCTCGGGGCTGGCGGCGGGAACGGATTTTGCAGGTGGGGTCTCCCTGACCGTCACTTTTGACCCGCCGGTAGCACAGGGTGACTTGCGCCAGGAGATGGCTGACCTGGGGTATGGAGAAGCGACTATTCAGGATGCAGGGGAAGGGGCATTTATCATACACCTCGGCGAAATATCATCGCAGGAGGCCAGCAATTTGGCCCAGCAGCTGGGAGCAGAATTAAATTCTCAGGGCAGCGTAAGCGAGTACTATGCGGTATCGCCGGCCGTGGGGGCGCAGACGGCGCGTAACGCTGGAATTGCCGTGGTGATGGCAGCCATCGCCATGTTGTTCTACATTGTCTGGGCGTTTCGCCGTATGCCCAATCCCTTCCGTTGGGGAGTTTGCGCTGTTGTTGCTCTCGTTCATGACATCCTGATAATAGTGGGTATTTTTTCCTTCCTCGGGCGGTTTGCCGGCGTGCAGGTTGACGCCATGTTTATCACCGGGCTACTGGCTGTTGTGGGGTACAGTATTAATAATACCGTGGTCATCTTCGACCGCATTCGTGAGAATGTGCATAAAGGGATAAGCAAAGATTTTGCAGTGACGGTAAATCACAGCATAGTAGAAACCCTGGGAAGGTCTTTGAACACCTCTTTAACTACGCTCCTGGTCGTTCTGGCACTTTTCCTCTTCGGTGGCGCCACCATTCACTACTTTGTCCTGGTATTGTTTCTGGGCATAATCGTCGGAACTTACAGCTCACTTTGCATTTCCGGGCAGTTTTTAACAGCCTGGGAGAAAAATGAATGGGGTGAGCTTTTTCATAAGCTGCCCTTTACCAGGAAAGCAGCCTGATAGGCAGGAAAATGGCATGAATCCCGCCGCTTTGAGTCTCTATATTCATTTCCCTTTCTGTTTATCAAAGTGTTATTACTGCAATTTTAATTCCTACGCCGGCATGGAGAGGCTTATCCCTGATTATCTGAGAGAGATGGAGAAGGAGCTTCTCCTCTGGAAGCTGTTCGTGCGGGAGTACTCTTCTCAGTCCTCTTTCCACGAGGAGTTCCAGGTGGAAACCCTTTATTTTGGCGGAGGCACTCCCTCTCTCCTCCAGCCCGAACAAATAGCGAGATTTGTGGAAATATGCCGGGAAGTTTCCCCTGCCGTCGCTCTTGAGATAACGTTAGAAGCTAACCCGGGTACGGTACAAGAGAAGTTCTTTGCCCGGACACGCTGTATTGGAGTTAACCGTTTAAGCCTGGGAGCGCAGAGTTTTAATGATGGTTGCCTTAAATTACTGGGCAGAATTCATTCGGCCGATGAATCACGGGAGGCTTTCCGCCTGGCCAGGAAAAGCGGCTTTGAGAATATCAATATGGACCTTATTTACGCATTGCCCGGCCAGACAATGCCCTGCTGGCAAAATACCCTGGAAGAGGCCTTAAGGCTACATCCGGAGCATCTTTCCCTCTATTCTCTGACATTGGAAGAAGGAACACCGCTGGCAGGAACGGTTAAGGCTGGGCTGTTGCCTTTGCCTGACGGTGACCTGGCGGCAGACATGTATCTTTTAGCAGAGGAGATACTGGCTCGTGAGGGGTATATCCATTACGAAATATCCAACTGGGCGGTGCATGGCAAAGAGTGCCGACACAACCTGGCCTACTGGAAGAATACGTCCTATCTGGGTGTCGGCGCGGGGGCGCACTCCCTTTTGTTTGGTCACCGTTTCGCCGGCGTCTCCTCCCCTCAGGA
This sequence comes from Dehalococcoidia bacterium, assembly GCA_030612165.1. Lineage (GTDB taxonomy): Bacteria > Chloroflexota > Dehalococcoidia > GIF9 > AB-539-J10 > UBA6803. The sequence continues at coordinate 1,505 of JAUWOK010000078.1, read as the reverse complement.
ATATGCGGAGAAGCTAAGTACTTTGGAGCATCTGCCGCTTTCTTTTTCGGAAATGGGGGAAGGGAGGAGCCACCTGGATTTTGTGGAAGGTGTGAATGTGGAGAGGGAGATGTCTGATACCGTTATTATGGGGCTGAGATTGCAAGAAGGCATAGATTTTGCCAGTTTTGCGGGGCGTTTTCAGAGAGAGTTGCTGCCCGCATACCGGCAGGAAATTGAGGAGCTGGTTGGACTGGGGTTGCTTGACGTAGATGAAAAAGGAATACGCCTTTCTGTCAGGGGGAAGCTATTGGGAAACGAGGTCTTTATGCGTTTCCTGCCCCCGGATTCAGCTGGTTCGGCTTTGTCTTAATCTTTTACTCCAAACAATGCAGCTTTTTCAGCTTATCGATGTATTGTTTGACGCCCCGCATTTCCTCCCTTTCGGATTTTCCCAGAGGATCATCTATTTCAGACTTGCCCAGAAGAGTGTCAAAAGTGGCTTTCACGGAGGAAGCTGTTGCCAGGAGATGGTACCCGCCTTCCAGTATCAGGACAAGCCGTCCCTGACATAGTTCAATGGCCAGCCTTTTCAAAAGCAGGACTATTTGCGCAAACCCACCGGTGCTCATTTCCATCATGGCGATATCATCGGCCCAGTGGCCGTCAAAGCCAGCGGAGACCAGCATCAATTGTGGTTGGAAGCGATAAGCCAGTGGTGGCAGTAGCCCTTGAAAGATTTTCAGGTGTTCTTCGTCGCCGCAACCGGCAGGGAGAGGACAGTTAATGGTAGTACCTTTGCCGGCGCCTTCTCCGATCTCATCAAATGCCCCCGTACCGGGGAAGTAGGGAGATTGATGCGTGGAGAAATAAAGGACATGAGGGTCGGCATAAAAGGCTTCCTGGGTTCCGTTGCCATGGTGGACATCAAAGTCAGCGATGAGAATACGATCGATATTGGAATAATTATCCAGGGCAAACCTGGTAGCGATAGCTATGTTGTTAAACAGGCAAAACCCTTTGGAATGGTGGCGAGTGGCATGGTGCCCGGGAGGCCTCACTAGAGCGAAAGCGCTTTCCACGTCACCCTTCATCACAGCTTCTACTGCCGTTAAGCTGCCACCGGCGGCATGTAATGCAGCCTCGTAAGATGCTGCTGAAACAACAGTGTCGGGATCGAGCCAGCCACCCCCGCTCAGGGCTTCTTGTTGAACATGAGCGATATATTCAGGCGAGTGGATTCTTTCAACCTCTTCTACAGTGGCGGGACGGGGAGGCAAAGGAATAAGCTCTTCCAGCGTTCCATGCTTTTCCAGGTGAGACATAATGACTTCCAACCTGTGGGAGTTCTCCACATGGGTGCCGGTATCGTGTTTTAAGTATATTGGATCGCAAACCAAGCCTGTTTTCATTGTGACTTCTCGCAGAGTTCAAAACTAAAACATGGCAATAAAATATGTCCAGTAATTGTCTTCATAGTATCTCTTTTTGGAATAAGGGACAAGAGAGCAGGCAGGATATGTTTT
>JAUWOK010000043.1 GCA_030612165.1 Dehalococcoidia bacterium | reverse complement strand
ATTTATGCTTCTGCCCCAACCTTGCCCCGCACTCAGGGCAGGACAGCTTGATACAGCTTTTAAGGTGGAGGATTGTTACCGTGCCTTGCTCGATGTTTATATCCTCTACTTTGAGGGCCAGCGCTTCTGATATCCGGCAACCAACATGGAAAAGAAACCTGATAAGCAGCCGATCCCGGAGGCAGGTAGCAGCTTCCTCTAATTGCTTGACCTCTTCCGGCTCAAGGTAGGTTTTCATCAATCGCACCTGCCAATATAGCTCAAGATTTTGGCCTCCTCCTGGGAAGTGTCTTGTTCCTGCTCTTAATGCACGTATCACACAAATATGCCTTGGCTATCAGATACGCCAGGGCTTGTAGGCCCTGCTCATATCTCTCCGTATCATCGGATGTCCACTGTGACCTGGTTGCCAAGGTCTTCTTCCTTTTTGCCATTATTTAGAGTATAACAAATGACTGTTCGCATACTTACACACGCCATACACTTGACAATAGCTCTAAATAACATATAAAATGGTATATGCAACATAGGAAACAGCTTAAAAGTCGTGTCAAGCTTTCGGGAGGATAAATGTCAAAAAAAATTTCAATGGTCGAAAAAAGAGTGTGGTTGAAAGAATACGATGAAGGTAAATCGCAGATTTCCATAGCCACTAAGTACAAACGAGACGTCAGAACCATCAAGAAGGGTATTGAAGAAGCTAAGCGCGAACGAGATGCTACCTTTGCCCGCGCTGACCTGCTGAAGGAGGCACTACGCAAGCACAATGCGGATTTGATGAGTTTGCTGGAACAACTAACGATCGTGTTTCAGCCTCTTCCTATAAGCCAGGCCATTCCTTGGCGAAAATTCGATGAAGGGTCATTAATATTCCCAGGAGGGAAAGCACAATATGAAATTGAGCTTGATGCTAGAGTCTGGAATGTCATTTTGGATATTGAGACTGAGACACGGTGGCAGCTACTGCTGGAACATCTCAAGCATGATCCCTTGCCCAAAGCCTTGAACGCTTGGAAGAAAACGCTCTCTTCACACATTGAGTCGCGGATGAAGCTCAAACAGAAGTTGGCAGAGCTGCTCAGGAGCAAGACGGGTTACCAGTTGGAAAATAAGATTGTGGGCAATCGCTGTCTCCTCACTTCTGCAGTTGACCATCTTTTCGATTATCTCCTCATATATTTACCTCATCCTGACGGTATCAATAGGCTAGTAAATAACATTGTTGCCGATAATGACACGGGTGAAGTCAAATATGGAGAAGGAACCACCCTAGCAATCGCTCGCAGTGAAGAGGAAGATTGCAAGAATAGCATCATTAGTGCGCTTAAGGAATTGCAAAAGACAAAAGCAACGGATACATTGCTTACCACATGCGAAATACACAGAAGATCAAGCGATAAAGCGAGCAAAGCTATTGAGGAGATACGTATGATGGGGCTAGTCCCGGGACAGTGCCGGATTTGCCGACGTCTTGGCATGTAAAGGAGGATTTTATGAAGGTAGCACTTTATGCGAGAGTATCATCAGGCAAACAAGATACCGACCTTTCTCTCTCAGCACAATTTAGAGCGCTGAGAGAGCATGCAGCTAAACACGGTTATCAGATAGCTAAGGAATTTGTCGATAAGGCTGAAACGGGCAGGACTACGGCCAGGCCAGCATTCCAAGAAATGGTATCTTTGGCCAGGCGCCCAGAGAAACCATTCGGATTGATATTGGTCTGGAAATACTCGCGCTTTGCCCGTAGTCGAGAAGACTCCATCGTCTACAAAGCAATGCTGAGGAAGAATGGCATACAGGTTATATCTATAAGCGAACCGGTTGATGATAGCCCTACTGGACGTCTTCTGGAGGCAATTATTGAAAGTATGGATGAGCACTATTCGGACAGGCTGGGACAAGAGGTAGCGAGGGGAATGCGAGAGTGTGCTTCCCGCGGCTTCTACCTTTCTGCAAGGCCTCCTTATGGCTTTAAGAAGGTAAAGGTAAAGGATGGTGGCAGAGAAAGGACCAAACTGGAGATTGAACCTCGTCAGGCAAACATAGTCGCTTCGATATTTCACGATGTACTTCACGGCAAAGGTTTAAGCGAAATTGCGAGGGAAATGAACCTAAAAGGAATTTGTGCACCTATGGGTGGAAAATGGGGGAAAACCGGTGTGCGCGTCATCCTTGCGAATGAAATATATACGGGGACCTTTGTTTGGGGACGAAATAGCAAACGAGGGTTAGATCCCATCAGGGTCGAGAATGCATTTCCGTCAATAGTGGATAGGGACATATTCGGCAGAGCGCAGAGACAATTACGAGACCGGGCACCAGTTCGGCTACATCCGAAGAGAGCTGCTAGCCGTTTTCTACTCAGTGGGCTTGCTCGTTGTGGATATTGCGGTAGAGCTCTTATTGGAGTAGATGCCAAAAGTGGACAGTTCTCTTATTATGTCTGTGGAACTTTACTTAAAAAAGGATCTGGTTCATGCCCTGCTCACTATCTAAACAGCTCCAAATTTGAGAAGCTGGTAATAGACAAAATCAAGGAGCGCATTCTAACCAACGAAAGCTTGGTTCGGCTTGTAAAATTTGTGAATGAAGAAATGGATAGTGCTTCCAAATCTTATCAAGACGAGCTAAATGCCGGCTCCGACAACATTATCAATATCAGCCATCGTCTCGAACGCCTGTACGATGCCGTAGAGACAGGAACAATAAAACTTAGTGCTCTTGCGCCTAGAATTCATGACCTCAGAGAGCAGCAGGAGAAATTGCAAGCCAGAAGGGTTGAAATTGAAAGCTTCTTATCGGATAGGCGAGTGGAGTTAGCAAGCCCAGCAATAGTGTCCCGCTATGTCAATGACTTGCGTGACTTGCTCAACAATAGTTCGCTGCCTGAAAGAAAATCCTTCATTCGAAACTTTGTCAGAGAGGTAGCGGTAACTGGAGATAATGTGTTACTGACCTATACTATGCCACTTGCTCTTGGAGGGACTTCAACAGAAAAGGTAGGAGTTCTGTCTACCGTACAGAATGGTGGGCCATTGTGGACTCGAACCACAGACCCCGGCCTTATCAGGACCGTGCTCTAACCAACTGAGCTAATGGCCCGCACGCAAGCTTCAATATAGCCTTTTCGCCGAATAGCTGTCAAGTTAGCAACATTACCGGTTTTCCTTTGCGCCAGCAATAACAATTACTGTATGATTACCGCAATCTGTTGACTACGCAGGAGGGAACAAGGAGTTTTTTATGGTAACAAGTTGGGCTGAAGCCGCCGGTATCGCCGCCAGAGGGTTTGGAACCGTCTTCGGCATTCTGGTTATCCTTTGGCTGGCGACCTGGCTAATGGGAACGATTTCCCAGAGAGTACGGAAAGGAAAGCCCGATAAAACGGCAGACCGAACCGAAAGCTAGCCAGATGTTCGCACTAATTATCTTCTCCAAGCTCATGGAAAAAGGGGGATATCCACGGTGGAGATAGGAATTTTTAGTCTCACATGGCAGCACCTGTTGATGATTTGCATCGGCGGCTTGCTGATTTACCTGGGAAGCGGCAAAAAATGGGAACCGCTCCTGCTGATTCCCATCGGTTTTGGCGTGATTCTGGTCAACCTGCCATTAGGATCGTCCGTTATGGGCTTCCAGATGCCTGACGGCACCCTGCTCAACTACCTGCCGCCCAACTGGAGCGAGCTAATTTCTCAGGGGGGCAGCCCTGTTGGCTTTTTATCCCGCATTTTTCAATATGGCTTCGGGTGGGGCCTTATACCTCTCTCCATCTTCATCGGGCTGGGAGCCATGACAGATTTCGGGCCCCTGATCGCCCGCCCCGTTTACTTCCTGCTGGGAGCCGCCGCTCAGTTGGGCGTTTACTGTGCGTTCTTCCTGGCCATAGCGCTGGGTATGAGTATTCCTGAAGCCGCCAGCATAGGCATTATAGGTGGAGCAGACGGCCCGACCACGATATACATTACTCAACTGCTGGCACCTTCCCTTCTAGGAGCCACCGCCATAGCCGCCTATACTTATATGGCCATGGTCCCATTGATACAACCGCCGATCATCCGGGCCATGTGTTCTCAGAAAGAGCGAGCTATTTACATGAAACCGCAAATCAGGGAAGTCTCCCATCTGGAAAAGATATTATTCCCCATCATGGTCACGATCATCGTAGTCATCTTTGTGCCGGAAGCAGGCCCGCTCATCGGTATGTTCATGTTCGGTAACCTCCTCAAGGAAAGTGGCGTTACCGACAGGCTGGCCAACACCGCCGGCACTGTTTTCATAGACATACTCACTATCTTTCTCGGGCTCTGCGTCGGAGCATATATGGCAGCCACTTCTTTTTTGCAGCCTGCTTCATTGATGGTTTTCGGCATCGGCATAATAGCCTTCGCTATTGCTACTGCCGGCGGCATAATCTTCGGAAAAATTCTCAATGCGGTATCCGCCACTCCGATTAATCCCATGATCGGGGCCGCCGGTGTTTCTGCGGTGCCCATGTCTGCCAGAGTCGTGCAAAGAATGGGGCAAAAGGCAAACCCCAGAAATTTTCTGCTCATGCACGCCATGGGTCCTAATGTAGCCGGCGTCATCGGAACAGCAACCGCCGCAGGAGTATTTATCAGCCTGCTAACACATTAGGGAAAAGGGCAGAGTTTTTCATTTCTCTTCCCACAAACGAGCAACAACACCGTTTATAACACCATAGTCAAAGCCACGGTATCTCAAATAACGAGATAAACGGCGGCGAAAATCCAGGTAATCCAAGTGAATCAGGAATGGCAACTTTTCGCATCCCAGTTTATAAGCGTAATGGGCGTCGTCTACTTCATTGGTGACTTCGTCAATGATCTCAGGAGATACCCTTTTGTCCCTCAACTCCTGCCCTATCATCCGGCGGCTTTTGGGCTTAAGGGAAAGGCGATTATCCTTCCAGAGACAGGCAAAAGCATAATCGTCGATCAGCTTCAGATCCTTCAGCTTGTTTATCACCTGCGCAGCTATCCTGTCATTAAAACCGCGCTCCCGGAGCTTATGACACACCTCCCATTCACTACGGGGGCGGTAACTAAGATAACGACAGGCTATATCAAAACAATGTTTGATGGTATCATCATCCGGCACCCGCCTCACCTCCCCTCTGTATGAATCTCACTGCCTGCACCCCGGGGAAAAACTTATTTCCCCATTCCAGCGGCACTCTGACGGCTATTTGCCAGTGCTCTGATTTCGCTTTCTAATCGCTCCGCAATTTCAGGAAACTGACACAAATACGCTTTGGCATTCTCTCTTCCCTGCCCCAGCTTAACTTCACCATAAGAGAGAAAAGCGCCGGCCTTCTTTATTAAGTCATACGACACGCCAAGGTCGACAATATCGCCCTCTCTGCTAATGCCATGATTAAACATTATGTCAAATTCAGTATGGCGAAAGGGAGCAGCCACTTTGTTTTTCACAACCCTGGCTTTTACCTTCATTCCCACTATTTCCGTTCCCAGCTTAATGGTTTCTCCACGCCTCAAGTCTATCCGTATCGAGCTATAAAACTTGAGCGCTCTGCCACCGGGCGTCACTTCGGGGTTACCAAAAATAACCCCTACCTTTTCTCGCAACTGGTTGATGAAAATCACCGCAGTCCGGGACTTGTTTATGGCAGCCGTCAGCTTTCTCAAAGCCTGAGACATCAGACGAGCCTGCAGACCAACATATGCATCTCCCATCTCACCTTCTATCTCTACCCTGGGCACCAGCGCCGCAACGCTATCGATGATCACCACATCGACGGCACCGCTTCTAACCAAAATTTCGGTGATCTCCAAGGCCTGCTCACCGGTGTCAGGCTGGGAAATATACATCTCCTCTACATTGACCCCGCAAGTCGCGGCATACGCGGGGTCAAGAGCATGTTCGGCGTCTATATAAGCCGCAATCCCACCAGCTTTTTGCGCCTCCGCTATTATGTGCTGAGCAAGCGTAGATTTGCCGGATGATTCAGACCCGAATATCTCAACAATTCGGCCGCGGGGGATACCACCTATCCCCAGAGCTATATCCAGAGACAGCGACCCCGTAGAAATAGCCCCCTCTTCCACCCCAACCCTGGTCTCACCCAGCTTCATAATTGAACCCTTCCCGAACCGTCGATCAATCTGCTCAACAGCCAGCTCCATGGTCTTTTCTTTCTCAATAGCCATTTGAATCCAATGTTACCACAACCAGTTCGCCCCTTCAATGGAAAACAAAACAAGAAAGATGCGCGTAAAAATCTTTTGTTTTTTCTTCCTTCCATTGACAATTAAAAAGCAGGCGCTTCTTGCCATCAAAATATTTTTTGTATATACTACCTTACCGGTTAAGCAAAAATTTATGGATGGGAGGTGGGATCATTGGAAAACAGTGCTTTCCCCAAATGTCAGCAATGCGATAAGGGAGATCTGGTGCCTTTGTCAGACTTCGGCAGCCAGGGAGCGCCAATCCACTACAAAGCGTGGGTGTGCACTAATCCTGACTGTGGCTACAATCTCAAAATCAGGAATGGTGATGTTTTCATAGGCGAGCCTATTCTCAGCGGAACTTTACACAGCCGCGCGCGCTAATAGACATCCCTTTATCTGGTCGGGTTTGTTTCACCTACGACAGCTAACTGCGTCGATGGTTGATCTCTTTTTCCCGCGGCGTTGTGTCGTTTGTGGGAAGATAGGTGGTTTTTTTTGTGCCACCTGTCAGAAGAGGTTGCCGTTTTTGTTGCCCCCTGTTTGCCCCGGGTGCGGCAAACCACAGACAAATGGTGTTCTCTGCTCCGTTTGCAGGCAAAGACAACCGCAGATAGACGGCATCCGTTCTCCGTTTTGTTTTGATGGAATAATGCGTCAGGCAATTCATCAGCTAAAATACAAAAACTTGAAGGCTCTATCGCCTCATCTTGCTGGCCTGCTAGCCGAATATCTTGGTGCCAATCCAATGCCTGGCGACATTATAATTCCAGTGCCTCTTCACCCGAAGAAGCTAAGGGAAAGAGGTTATAATCAGTCAGAACTCCTGGCTCAAGAATTGAGTAAAATCGTTAAACTGCCTGTTCTGGAACAATGCCTTGTTCGTTCAAATAACACCCCTCCCCAGGTGCAAGCGAAGAACGTGGAAGAGCGCCGGGAGAATGTAACCGGCGCATTTACCTGCCAGGTCAGCACAGTGGAAGGAAAGGCGATTATCCTCATTGACGATGTGTGTACTTCAGGAGCCACAATGGAGGCCTGTGCCACAGCCCTCAAAAATCATAACGCCGCCTCCGTGTGGGGATTGACGCTGGCCAGAGAAACCTAATAACGAAAGGAGGAAATATGGAACTGCAAGTTATGACCAGGAATCTTGACCTGCCCGAAAACATCAGGGAATATGCTGCCAAAAGGATGGAAAAACTAAAACGCTATCTGCCTACTATCAACGAGGGCAAATTGGAGTTCTTTTACGAGAAGACCCGCTCTCCCCAGCAAAGATTTGTCGTGCAAATCACCATTAACAGCAAAGGCACACTTATCAGGGCACAGGGACGGGATAAAGACATCCGCTCCGCTTTCGACAACACCATGGATGCCCTGTCTTCGCGAATTGAAAGATACAAAGGCAAGCTTTACGATAAAGGCAAAGGTATTTCCCTGGCCCGCCAGGGCGCCGCAACACAGGAAGAAGAGACGGAACGACGCGGGGAGGTAGTGAAAAACAAACACTTTGTGGTTAAACCCATGTCCGAGGACGAAGCTATAAGCCAGATGGATCTTTTAGGTCATAAATTCTTCCTCTATCTCAATGCCGACACAAATAAATTGAACCTGCTGTATCAGCGTGATGATGGCAACTATGGTTTGATTGAACCACAGATAAATTGACCCGCCGGCAGGGAAAACTATGAACCCACGTTACTTTGTCTCTCCCGGGCAATCTGTCTGGCAACCACCAGGTTATCTTTGCCCACCGCCTGCTCCAGTTTTCGCTCCAGTTCGGGAGAAAAATCCACGGTTGCGCTGGGCATCTCCATCCTGGTCTCCGTGCCTCCATTGGTCACCATTATGAGCACCCTGTCGTGCCCGGGATGCTCTCTTAATATCTTGATAACGCGACGGAGCCGCTTGGCATCTTTATCAGCCTCCCGGGTCTGGTTAAAGCGTATCGTCAGGCAAATCTGGTTATTTGCGGCAAGGGTATCTGGCAAAACCGCTGCCTGCTGTGGGCACGTTCGCGCTTCAGTGCAGGTCAACTGAACCCCACCATTTCTCAGCGTTACAACTCCTTTAACCAGAACGATATTACCTTCCTTCCACAGTCCCCTGGTTTCCTCATATTCCCTGGGCCAGACCGTTACCTCTATACTTCCCTCAAGATCTTTTATTGTCGCGCTAACAAAGGCCTGCCTGCTTTTGGTATAGGATTGACGCACAGAAGCTACCATTCCTGCCACTGTCATCTCCTGTTCCGCCATATCTGCGTTGATTTCACTACACGAAGCGGAAAGGCTGGAAGACAGGTCCGCAAGAACAGCGGCCAGCGGGTGCTCCGAAAAGAAACCTCCCAGCAATTCCATTTCCCACTCGACCTTCTGCTGCTGAGTCGCATCGGGAACATCATCCTTCAGCACGGCAGCAAACGAAGAAGAGGACCGCCCCCAATCATCAAACATACTGGTCTGCCCTGAC
>JAUWOK010000083.1 GCA_030612165.1 Dehalococcoidia bacterium | reverse complement strand
TCCAGGATAGTCCGGTATTTCTCCTCCGACTGCCTTAAGGCTTCCTCGGCCTGCTTGCGCTCGGTGATATCCATATAGTTTCCCAGAGTTGATTGTCTTCCTCCATACTGAACAGAGGCAACTGTCTCCAAAATCCATCTAACCTCCCCTCGCTTGTTAGCAATCTTGTATTCATAGGGAGAAGAACGCTCACCCTTCAACATATTCATCGCATTTCTCTTTACCACATTCCTATCTTCGGGAATGACAAGCTGCAAAGACTCCATACCCAACAATTCATTTTCGCTGTAACCTGTATATCGCTGGAACTGAGAATTGACAAATTGAAACTTCCCATCTTGCACAATGTAGATGCCAACTGGTGAGCTATCGGACAGCGTCCTGAACAATTCCTCTGCCTGCTTGCGCTCGGTAATGTCAGTAGACACACCAACCATACCGATAACTTCTCCATCCTTATCTCGGATCGGAGAATAATGAGACTCAAATACTAAGTTTCCTGCTTCCACAATAGAAACAAATGTATCACCAGCAAGGGCACGGCGGTTATCTTCGAGAATTTGCGGTACGTCACGGTACACATCATAGATGGACTGCCCTACAACTTCACCTGGCCTTAATCCCAGAGCACTTAGACCTGCTCCCTCTGAAAGAGTGAATACCCCTTCCTTATCTAACGACCACAGGACAATCGGTGCATTAGAAACAATGGTGTGAGTGCGTTTGTCGCTTTCATGTAAGGCACTCGCCAGTCTCTTGCGCTCTTCTTCTATCTCCATGCTGCGCAGGGCAAAAGAGATATCTCCGGCAACTTCCCTGAACAAGCTTTGCTCCTCCACATCTGTAATGAAAGCAGCGGGAACAGAGACAGACAACAAGCCGTATACCCTTCCGCCGTATTCTAATCGCACAGTCATCGCTGCCTTGCCTTCGTACTTCTTCGCCAGGGGACAGTCAGTGCAGGTGGAAAACGGGTCTTCGGTTACCACAACCTCCGATTGCCTCAGTGCCCTCTGGCCGCAGGCGGGCAGCTCGCCCTGCTTCAGCCGGTCTGCCAGCGGCAGGAAATCATTGCCCAGACCAGCTTCAGCGTATGTCAAAAGCCTTCCGCGCTCATCCAGCAGGGCAACCCAGGCATCATGATAGGTGGGAGTTTCGACGATGTTTTTACAGATGCCCTGAAGGAGCCTGCTGCGGCCCTTTTCTCTGACTATAAGCTGGTTAACATTGCGAACAGCCCGCAGCACGAGATTCAAATGCTGTGCCCTCTCCTCCGTCTGCTTGTGCCTGGTTTCCAATGCCTCCAATTGAGTACTCCGCTGGCGCAATTCTGCCAGTTCACTGATGAGTTGCTCTTTTGTCTTAGTTTCATCTTTCATCTCGTATGCCCCCTTGCAAGCTCTTAATAACTCAATGAGCCATGCCAGGTATCTATCTTGATTATACACCTGGCTAAGGTGAAATAGAATACCCTGTACTGAGATGTTTTCTGTCATTGCGAGGCACGGAGTGCCGCGGCAATCTCGGTGGGCCACCAACCAATGTCATTGCGAGGCACGGAGTGCCGCGGCAATCTCGGTGGGGTTGCGGGAGGAGTGCGCCACCCCTTGTCCACAGTATAGGTTTTCCGAGATTGCTTCGTCGCTGGTGCTTCTCGCAAAGACAGTAGGAGTTATGCCGGGATTGCTTCGCTGAGGTTTACCATGAGCCAGAGATTCTTCGCTGCCCCTTCGCTGCACTCAGGGCTTCGGCTCACCAGAATGACACAAGGCAAAGGGCTCCCTCAGAATGACAGAGGGCGAAGGACTCGCAATGATAAAACAGCCTGTGTTAACGAGACGCTATCAGAATTTCCGGGAACTTGACAGAGTAAGGACATTCTGACATATTGTTGATGTAGACTACTACTATATAATTCGGAGAGGAAAGATGGTTGTAACGGATGGAGAGAAGCTCATCAGTGTCAGGGAGGCAGCTATAGAGTGTGGGCGAAACATGGAGACCGTTCGCCGCTGGATTTGGTCTGGCAAGCTGCCGGCAGAAAAACTTGGCAATCAGCTATTCATAAAAAGAGATGACCTGCGGGCTTTTTGTGAAAAGCATACGATAGCCAGGCAGCAAACAATCAGTTTATTGGAGTTTCTGGAAAAAGCCAGGGTGCTGCGTGAGCAAATCAGGAGAAGGACAGGTAATTTTGATATTACCGAACTTATAGAGGAATCTCGCAAAGGTCTGCTCTAAATGGACAATGACGTTTGTATCGATGCCAGCCTGGCGCTTGCCTGGTTATTACCCAAAGAGCGAAGCCAGGCGACCGATGGACTGATATTACAATGGCATACAAAAGGAATGAGGCTTATAACCGCTCCGTTGTTCCATCCCGAGGTGGCATCAGTTATAAGGCAGCAAGTCTACTTCAAGAAGCTCCCCCCGGAGGAAGGTGAAGATGCTTTCTCTCTTTCCCTCCAGCTTAAAGTCGAGACGGTTGATGAGCCAGAGATTTATCACCTCGCCTGGGAGCTGGCCAGGAAATTCAACCTTCCCAGAACTTATGGCATGCAATATCTAGCTGTTGCTGAACTAAGAGACTGCGAACTCTGGACTAATGACACGAGGTTTATTAACTCGCTCCAGGGCAAAGCTCCAAGACTAAGGTGGGCAGGTGAGTACAATCCGGGGGAAAAAGTTCTATAATGAGCCAGGACCCGGCGGCTCAGGCAAGAAATATAAATACTGCTGCGGCAGATAAATACTAATATCAAAATTGTATTGATATTTCTCCAATACTTTGATATACTATTTATAAGATAAAATATATACTGAGAGGGCTTAAAATGAAAACGCTAATTGATATACAAGATGACTTGATGAATGAGCTACTAAAGGAAACGGAAGTCAAAACGAAGAAGGAAGCTGTTACCACTGCCATAAAAACCTATCTCAACTTAAAAAAGAGGCAGAGGCTGGCATCGCTCATCGGCAACTATGAATTCGGATATACGGTGCAGGATTTAGAAAGAATGAGGGCTGATGGATAAAGTAATAGTTGATACTTCAGCCTGGATAGAATCGTTTCGTCCCACAGGTGAAGCCAAACTAAAGGAGGTCCTCAAGGAGTTAATATCCGATGGGAAAATACTTCTACCTGGCATCATAAAAACAGAATTACTACGGGGAACAAAATCAAAGAAAGAATTCCAGATGCTCGGTGAGTTATTAGACAGCCTGATTTACCTCTCTGTAGAAGACGATTTCTGGAAACGACTAGCACGATTTTCCTTTGACCTCTTTCGGGAAGGGGTCACGGTCCCCTTAGCAGATACCTACGTGGCGCTTCTGGCGATAGAAAACGATGTTCCACTTCTCCATCATGACACCCACTTTGATTTGATAGCCCGGAAAACCGGGCTTAAAATATTGGAAGTTAAATAAAAGGGAAAGAGGCCTGACAATAAGCTAACAGCCCTGCGGCTCAGGCAAGAAATATAAACACTGCTGCGGGAGATAAAAAATTGTAAAGCAGTTCTCTGAGGAGGGTAAACTGATTAGCAATAATCTCGACAGACTGTGCGAAAGTCTAATACTAAAATGTAGTGAATGCGGCATTCCACCTGCATCATTTATTGCAGAAAAGATTCTCGAATTAGAAGAAAGAAAGAGAATCCTGCTCACTCCAAGCAAGTATTGGTTCCGAGATAACTATTCACGTTATAATGAATTTGCTTCGCTAGTATTACGCAGACCACTATCTGAAGAAGAGAAATTCCATCCTTTAAGAAGCCTCATTGCCTTTATTAAGCTACGCCTTAATCCGGAGCCCCGTATAAATCTGGCGGGTGATTCTAGCTTAAAAAGCAAAATGTTGGAGGAATAT
>JAUWOK010000050.1 GCA_030612165.1 Dehalococcoidia bacterium | reverse complement strand
TGGATCGCAAACCAAGCCTGTTTTCATTGTGACTTCTCGCAGAGTTCAAAACTAAAACATGGCAATAAAATATGTCCAGTAATTGTCTTCATAGTATCTCTTTTTGGAATAAGGGACAAGAGAGCAGGCAGGATATGTTTTTCTTTAATCTTTTGTCAATCTTGTGATAAAGTGAAAAAGTCTTACATAGAAAGGCATTCAAGGAGCTTTGAATATGACAGAAATGGAAAATCCAGAAGGAAAAAGAAATAAAAAGAAATCCGGGGAAATTTCGAGAGGAAGCTCCCTCCAGGACACCAGGCTTGGGAGCGGTGGCAGCGTGATTAGCAGAGAAGTGGATATAGTGGTTGTGGGGTATGGCGGCGCTGGAGCCGTAGCTGCATTAGAGGCCAGTAAGAGAGGCGCAAAAGTTATCGTTCTGGAAAAGGCTTCAAAGGCTGGTGGCAGTACCAGTGTTTCCACGGGGGTGATGAGGTATCCATCCAGCATAGATCCTGTAAAGATAAAGAAACTGGCTGAATACATTGTTGCTCTGGGGCTAGGGTCGGTTAACGGGGAGACTGCGACGGTTTTTGCTGAAACATGGGCGGAAATGGCTTCCTGGTTGGTGCAGTATGGAGCCAGGCTCATTTCTCCCGGCTCAATTCCTTCTCCGTATTCCAATCTGCCCGGTGCCGATAGCCTTGACATGCTGGCAGTATTGGAAAGTTACGAGGGCTATACGTTGGGCTGCGGGAGAGATCTCTTTGCCTTTCTCAGCGGCCTCGTTGCAAAGCAGGATATAGAAGTGATGCTAAACACATCGGTGAAAAGGCTTATCCAGGACCCTATCACAAAAGAGATAAAAGGAGTTATAGCTGAGAGCGAAGGACAAGAAACATGCATTTTGGCAAAGAAAGCTGTAATTCTTACTTGTGGAGGTTTTGAGGGAAATCCAGAGATGCTTGCCACTTATGTTGAAGAGGCTCCAATAGAGATGTCTCCCTCTGGCACGCCATATGCTACGGGAGATGGGATTCAAATGGCCATTGATGCAGGCGCGGATTTATGGCATATGAATGGAATCGAATGGGCAACACAAAGTTTTAAGCCTCCAGAGTTGCCCACCGCGTTCTGGTTAAATCCCAAAGAGCAAAGCTGGATAAATGTGAACGGTTATGGCAAGCGATTCAGAAATGAAGATGAAAGCTACGGTCATGCTAAAAAGCACCTTGAAGTTTTCAACTTTGCCCATGCGGGGATTGGGAGCGAAGCAAGCTGGCCAAACTCTCCCTGGTATATGGTTTTTGATGAGAAAACAAGGAGGGCAGGTCCAATAATTATGACACAAAGACTGCCTGGTAGCCCGCCGTTTATAACGTATAATTGTGCTCGAGAGCTTTACACCTGGAGTCCTGATAATGGCAAAGAAATTGAAAAGGGTTGGATAAAGCAGGCCAATACTATCATGGAGTTGGCAGGAAAGATGAACGTAGATGGAGCAGTTCTCCAAAAAACAGTGGCTGATTACAACAATCGTTGTGTTAATGGACTGGATCAGGAATTTGGCAGGAGCGCCAAAAAATTAATTGCGCTCGATACGCCACCGTATTATGCGGTAGAATGTATGGTCTCCATCATAAATACACAAGGGGGGGCAAAAAGAGGCCCATATGGTCAAATAATGAACGTATGGGGAGTTGCTATCCCAAGGCTTTATTCTGGAGGAGAGTTTGGTTCTATCTGGAGCTTTCTCTATCCGGGAGGATGTAATTTATCAGAATGTATAGTCTCTGGCATTATCGCCGGGCGTCACGCCGCGGCTGAGAAACCCCGGGTTTAAAGCACTACGTAGAAAGTGCTGCCTTTCCCTGATTCACTTTCGGCCCAGACCTTGCCGCCGTGGGCATGAATCATTTGTTCGACTATGGCCAACCCCAGGCCGGCGCCTCCTTCGCTTCTGGCTCGGGACGTTTCAGCCCGGTAGAACCGTTCAAAAATGTGGGGTAAATGCTCTGGAGCTATGCCCTCACCCGTATCAGCTACCGATATCATCAGTGAAGGTCTGTTAGCTCGATGGCCTTCGTCTTCATCAACAATTCGCATTGAAATCGTGATATTACCTTGTGCCGGCGTATGGCGAATAGCGTTTGTTATTAGATTGGCCAGTACCTGTTCAATTCTGGCAGGGTCGATATTAATCTCTGGCGCTTCCTCCTGCAGGTTTAACCGCAACTCGATATCTTTTTCCCGCACCCGCATTTCAAATTGTGCTGCCTTGCGTTTTACCAGGTCAATCAGGTCGGTCGGGGCGAGTGCCAGTTTCAACTGTCCGGACTCGGCAAGCGAAAGATCGCGTAAATCACTGACCAGCAAGGTGAGCAGAGCAGTTTGTTCTTTTATCGAGGCTAGATGCTCTTTGTCGGGCTTGAATACTCCGTCCTGTATACCGTCCACTGTGCCATTTATGATGGTAAGAGGAGTGCGCAGTTCGTGGGCAATATCCGCTATTATTCGTTGCCGTTCCTGTTCGGCTTTATTCAGACTGGCCGCCATAGCGTTGAATGATTGGCTCAGATCTCCTACCTCGTCTTTTGATCTCACTTTTACCGTGTGGTTGAAATTCCCGTTGGCTATCTGGCGGGCTCCTTTGGTCAGGGCTTTAATGGGACGTGTTATCTGGTGTGTCAATATCAGCCCTATTATGAGGGCTATGGCAGCGGCAATGAGTCCGGTTACTACCATGGAGCGATTAATTTGGTCAAGGAAATCTTGCTCTCCCGATACTGGAGACAACGCGGGAAGGGCGTTCTTTCCTTTCCCCATAGGGCTTCTTGCGGCGCCGCTAATTCCAGGCTGAGTCGAAAATAAATACAGCTCGCCGACTTCTTCTTCTGAGACAATGACAGGCGTGCCGTCACTCAAGCCGATGTCCTGCTCGGTATTTCCCAGCCATTGGTTTGCCGTGTCTCCAACTATGATGTTGGCACTATCCGCCAGCGCTAATCGCTCGTTGCCAGAACGGAGCAGCTTTGAGAGGACTGTCTGAGCGTTGTCCCAGTTCTCGTCGCGGGCATAGATTTGGCCCAGAATATTGCTCATGTTTTGCACATATCGTTGATCTTCCTGGGAGAGGTACTGGCTGAATTTCTGAGTGGTGTTGACGTTGATGAAATATGCCGTCAGACCGACGGAAATAGCGACTACCAGAAAGAGGGCACAGCATAGCTTCCAGGTTAAGCTACGCATTCGGAGGTTCCTCCATTTTGTAACCCACTCCGTGGACGGTAATTACATATTTGAGGTGCTCAGGGTCTGGCTCAAGTTTCCTCCGCAGGTTCTTGATGTGGCTATCGATAGTACGTTCGTATCCCTCATATGTTTCGTCTTGCATCATATCCAGCAACTGCATCCTGGTATAAACCCGGCCTGGATTAGAGGCAAGAGTGCAAATAAGGTCAAACTCCGTCGAGGTCAGATCAACAATTTTATCCTGGCGGTGCACAGTGCGTCGGTTTATGTCTATCTTCAGGTCGCCTATGTTGATAAGACTCTGCGCATCAGCGTTCTCCCCACAGCGCCGTAGCACGGCTTTCACCCGCGCTACGAGTTCCTTGGGGTCGAAAGGCTTGGTAATATAATCGTCTGCTCCTAACTCAAGCCCCACAATTTTATCAGTAATATCGTCGCGCGCTGTTAACATGATGATAGGAATGTTCAATTTTTTGCGCAAGGCGCGGCATACATCCCAGCCGCTTATTTCTGGAAGCATAAGGTCGAGGACTATAAGGTCTGGCAGCTCCTTTTGTGCCAGGTCGAGGGCTGCCTTACCGTCGTAAGCAACGGTTACCCTGTAGCCTTCTCTTTCCAGGTAGGCTTTTACGATCTCGACAATTTTCTTTTCGTCGTCAACCACCAGAATCTTTTTTGCCGTCAAAACTTAGCCTCTCAATAAATGTAGTTGGCTCAATCTTACTATCTGGCTAATTTTGTAGCAAACGGGGTAGGCGCAAATTACTACGCCCGCCCCGTTTATTTAGAAAGATTTACTTATTTACCGGGCGGCTCTTGCCCCTTTATACATGTTATGCGGTTTGGCACCGTCTGCATTTTGCCTGTGGTTTTTCATTTCACCGGGCTCACAGCCTTGTTGTCCATGTTCTCCTGCCATTGCCCATTCAGGCTGACCAGTGGTTGTCCTGTTGACTGCCCGAACAATATTTTGTTCCATCTTCTGTAACATGAAGTCTGCCTGTTCCTGGGTTAAAGTGCCGGCGGCCAGCCTTTCCTGTACTGTGGCTCTTCGGGCTGCCATCATTGCCGTAACAAGCTGTTGTTCGTCTACACCCGCGTCAGCGGCAATTTGCACCAGGCTTTTACCTTCGTGCCGTTGAGATTGAATTTCTGCTTGCGTTAACCCCAGGAGATCGCGCATAGCTTCTGAGCAAGCGCCAATCCCTCTCATGTTGCCTGTCTCCTGGCTGTAACAAACAGCGCCATTGCCTGTGTTATCGCAATCCGCTGGTGCCGCAACAACAGCTCCTATTGATAGCGCCAACACTGCGACTGTAGATGCTGCGATAGTTAATAGTTTTGCCTTTTTACCCATTTTGATGCCTCCTTTTCTTTAAGTCCAGGGTCTATAAAACGTATTTTTTAAGAATTCTTGTGTTCACTCCTTTCTCCTTTTTAAAATTCGGTTCTCTGAACCGTTCATACTGATAATACCTTCTTGATGTGGAGCGATTATGGAGAAACAGTGGTGTTTTTGTGTGATTTTCACAAGCAGGCAATATGAAGAGAGGTATTTACTGTTACAATCAGTCCTGTGGAATAACAAAAGGAGGTTCAAGATTGCAGTTCGGACAATCTTTAGGCTTAATCGCAGGGGCTTTGGTAGCATGCAGTATGATTCCTCAGTTGATTCGCATTTTCCGATTAAAAAGTGCTAATGAGATAAGCAGACTTTATACTATATTGCTTTTACTGGGCATGCTTGGCTGGCTGGGCTATGGAGTTTATTTCGGGCTTGTACCAGTCATTATCTGGAACGCAGTGGGGGCGGTTCTCGTTTCTCTGCTTTTGTATGCAAAACTGAAGTATGAAAAGTAGGGAAAGATTCTGCCTGGGCGATAGCAGCGCAGGCGGGCTAGGTGGTATTATGGACGAGCGACTTGAGATTGAGGTTTTGATATGCAGGTAAAGCTAAGTTTTATGGGTGCGGCCCGTAATGTAACGGGTTCCCGGTATTTGCTGGAAACCGACAACGCCAGGGTTTTGGTGGACTGCGGTCTTTACCAGGAAAGGGACTTCAGACATAGAAACTGGGACCCATTTCTCGTTCCGCCGCGTACCATAGATGCCGTCCTGTTGACGCATGCTCATCTTGATCACTGTGGTTTGTTACCTAAGCTGGTACATGATGGTTTTTGCGGTAAGATCGTTTGCACTGCCGCCACTGCCGAGATAACCCGGATCATGCATTTGGATTCAGCTAAACTGCAACTGGAGGACGCGGAATTCAAAAAGAGAAGGCATAAACGGGAGGGTCGAAGAGGGCCTCATCCCGAAGTTCCGCTCTACACTGTTGACGACGCCATGGCCACCATTCCCCTTTTCTCGCCGGTAAACTATGGCGAGAATGTTCACATAGCCGATGGGGTTGAGGCCACTTTTTATGATGCTGGCCATGTCTTTGGTTCGGCGATGATAAAAGTTACGGTGAATCAAGATGGAGAAAAAAGAACGATCCTTTTCTCCGGGGATGTTGGTAGGCAAAACAAGCCGATAATAGAGGACCCCACCATCTTTAAAGAAGCTGATTATGTTTTGATCGAGTCTACCTATGGAGATAGATTGCATGAAGATTCGGAGAATATCAGCAACAGGCTTGCTGGAATTATAAATTCCACACACAGAGCCGGGGGAAATATAGTTATCCCCAGTTTTGCGCTGGAACGGACACAGGAAGTAATGTGGCATTTGAACGAACTACTGCTCGCGGACCGTATACCGCACCAGATGGTTTTTGTGGATAGCCCTATGGCGATGAATATTACGGAAGTATTCAAGCAGCACCCCGAGCTATTTGACGAGGAGATGAGCACACTGATGCGCCAAAATAGCTCGCCGTTCAGTTTTCCCGGTCTGACAATGATTCGTACCGTGGATGAATCGAAAGCGATTAATCACATAGCAGGAACCGCCATCATCATCGCTGGCTCCGGAATGTGTACTGGGGGGAGAGTAAAGCATCACCTGGTGGCTAACATTTCCCGCAAAGAAAGCGCAATAATCTTCGTGGGATATCAGGCGGCAAACACGCTTGGTCGGCATATCGTCGAAGGTGCTAAAAAAGTGAGAATACTGGGACAGAGCTATCCTGTCAAGGCGAGGATAGCCCAGATACACGGCTTTTCTGCTCACGCCGACAGAGATGAACTTTTCAGCTGGATTTCCGGGTTAAAGAAGGCCCCGCGGCGAGTATTCGTTACTCACGGAGAAACCCAGGCGGCGCAAAGCTTCGGAAAGTTCTTGCACGAGAAAACTGGCTGGGAAATAGCGGTGCCGGAGTATGGCACAGAGGTTTTGCTGTCGTAAGGAACACAATATGACGAATGGATATGAAATAAATGACTTAGTCAAGGAAAATTCCTGGCGTATGTTTCGCATAATGGGGGAATTGGTAGAAGGGTTTGATAAACTTTCTGGCATAGAGCCGGCGGTAACTATTTATGGCTCGGCTCGTCTCAGAACAGATGATAAGCTTTATGCCCAGACTGAAGAAATAGCTTATCGGCTTGGCGAGATGGGCTTCTCAATTGTAACTGGTGGCGGGCCCGGCGTGATGGAGGCAGCCAACAAGGGTGCGCGCAGAGCTGGAGTGACATCAGTTGGATTGAACATCGATTTGCCCGAGGAGCAGGTTTGCAATGCCTACACCACCAAATCAATAACATTCGACCACTTCTTTGCCCGCAAAGTTATGCTGGTGAAGTATGCTTCCGCTTTTGTCATAATACCTGGCGGCCTGGGCACTCTCGATGAGTTGACTGAGGTGTTGACCTTGATGCAAACCCATAAGATGAAACCCTTCCCTGTGGTATTATTCGATAGCGAATACTGGGAAGGATTTTTGACCTGGCTAAAGGGGTTTGCCCTTGATCGAGGATTTATTTCGGAAGACGATCTGGACTTATTAAGAATTTGTGACCAGCCCGATGAAGTTGTTGAAGCCGTACGGCGATGGCATGTGCATCATGAAGTTACCGGCAGGAAAGCATTTCCCAACCACCAGAAGGGAAGCTGATATCTTGCCCGGTTTGTTATGTTCTGTTTGCTGTTCATAT
>JAUWOK010000009.1 GCA_030612165.1 Dehalococcoidia bacterium | reverse complement strand
TTTATTTTAATTTTAAAAGGAGGTGAGTTTCATGGCGAAGTTTCTGTGTTTAGCTTGTAATAAAGAGGTCAATATACCGGATGATTGTCGCAGTGGATGTCCGCACTTTGCGGGCAATGTTTGTCAGGACGAGGCAACGAGGGCAGCCATTGAAAAAGCTGGGTTACTCTCTGCGTATTTCCAGTTGGCGCACCTGAAGTAATTACTATTCTCTGGTTGTCTCACAGTCAGGTAGTGGGCTTATTCCAGGAAGGGGGTAAGTCTGTTGCCTGTTTTGTTGGTTTTTATATGCCTTAGCCATTTTTCGTCGCCTTCTTTGGCGTGGTCGGTTCTGTAGTGAGCTCCTCTGCTCTCGGTTCTTTTCAGTGCCGCTTTGCAGATTATTTCGGCAGTGATTAGCATGTTCTTTGCTGTAAACGCCTGTGAAAGGTTCTGTTTGTCGCTTAAAGAAATCTTTTTGGCTCTGCTTCGCAGAGAGCGGATTTGGAGCAGTGCCTCCTGAAGATTTTCCTTGTTTCTTATTATCCCTGCCTTATGCCACGTCGTTTTCTTGAGAGAGAGGAGTATCTTTGCGATAATTTCGTCTCCTGTGGCGGACATTATATTATTTAGCCTTTCTCTCTCAATGGAAATTTTGCGCTGAGAGGGAGTTGGCCTGGAGTATTTTTGTGCTCCTCTGGCGGCGTTTTTGCCGGCGATGGTGCCGAAAACCAGGCATTCGGTAAGAGAGTTGCCCCCCAGGCGGTTTGCGCCATGAACTCCGCCGCAAATTTCGCCAGCGGCGTATAAACCGGCCAGGTTTGTGCGGGCATTCTCGTCTATTTCAACACCGCCCATGGCATACTGTGCCACTGGGGCAACGGGGAAAATGAGTTGCTCTCTGTTTTTTTCTGCGATGAAGAGTGGCCCTAATCGCTCAAGTACGTTGCGGGACGCGGCAGTATAATCAATAATTACTCCTCCGTTGATATCTCTTCCCTCAGTTATTTCAGTCATTATGGCGCGGCTGACCATGTCCCTGGTCATTGCCCTGGGGTCTTGTATGCCGTATTTCTCTAAGATGTCCTCCCCCAAAGAGTTTTTCATAACTCCGCCGATAAGGGCGATGCCTTCATATAAAGCCCCTGTGACGCCCGGGCCGGCGTTATGCGCTACTCTGCGGGTGGGATAGTACTGGACAAATTCCATATCTATAAGAGGAACACCTGCTTCATAAGCCAGGGCATAACCGTCGCCTGTCGCATCCGGTGTATTATCTGTCCTGAGAAAAAGCTGCCCCAGTCCACCGCTCGCCAGTACGGTTGCGCCGGCGCCGAACAACAAGACCTCATCTGTCTTGTTTATCCCGATCGCTCCGGTCACGATTTCATCGGTTTTTAGCAGTCTGGTTATCGTGATGCCTTCTATAAACCGTATTCCAATATTGATGGCGTAATGACGCAGGGGCATGGTGATTCCTGCCCCGTTTCCGGATTCGACGCAGAACATTCTGGCAAAAGAGTGGCCGGGGAGAGGGCCAAAGACGTCGAACTTCCCCTCCTTTTTTCTGAAGTTAACGCCGAATTGCTCCAGGTCGTAGATTTGCTGTTCGATTCCGTACACCATGACCTCCACCAGCTTTGGGTCGTTGATAAAGCGGCCGGCAGAGATGGTATCCTGGAAATGTATCTCCGGAGTATCTTCCGCATTGGACATAGGACAAGCGGCACAGAAGCCCCCCTTGGAGACGACGCTGTTATTGCTATAACCTGCCCGGGTCCTGGAGACCAGAAGAACATCGACATCCTGTTTTCGTGCCTCTATAGCTGCTCTTAGCCCAGCGATACCCCCGCCGATTATCAATACGTCTGTGTTTATGACCGTGGGGCTTTTGATTTTCATCTTCTCCCGCTAAAGGCTCTTTTTTGAAAAAATGTTTCTGACGATTTGAAGGCGGTGCTATAGCGCTTGCCCGTAGATATTTACGTGCTGGTCTCGTAAGTTTGCCCTTTGCCCGATGTGGCAGCGACAAAAGCGTTGATTAACCTGCAGTCATGTTCTCGAGATTGTTCTCTGGGGACATATAGTCGAAAGATAACTGATTTTTCAGGTAGTCGCCATTCGAAGAAATCCTTTACCTCACTGGGGCGGAGTAAGGTTTCTTTGGCAGGGTCATATATCTTTACCTTCGAGGGATCCTCAATGTCGTACAGGGGGTCCAGCCGGCGCGGGTCTTCCTGTGACAGGTCGATTTTAAATTCTATATCTTTTGTCTGCAACTGTTTCCTGATTTCCCTCTCCAGTTCTTCAGGAGCAGAAATTTTCTGAGTGACCTTAAGCTGACTATAGTCCTGCACACACTGGTCAAGGCATTTCCATTTGGGTTTCCTTTCTATGATTTGTTTCCATTCTCCGGCGAGCGCCTTTTTCTCCTCGTCGTTGTTTTCTTCCTGCCATTTTTGGACATCGCTTAAAATTGACCAGTCATCCATTTTAAAGAAAGTATCCAGGTCTTCGTAGGGATTGATTTTGCCATAAAGAAGTTCTATCGTTTTTCCAAAAATTTCCTTCATGTGCAGCTCAATGGCTCTCACCGTGCGGTGGTAATAGATACTGGTGTACATGTGGAACCTGAATTTGAGGAACTCCTCCAGCGCCGAGAGCGCCGGCAGATAAAGGGCAAGTCCCTTCTTTGTGGTGAAGGTGTAGTGTTTCAGTCGCTCAATATCGATGGGCTTGGGCAGAACTCCACACATATAGGCGTCGCGCCAGACATAATCCAGATTGTCTATAGTGTAGATGCCGGTCATCAAGCCCTTCAGGACAGTCAGCCAGGCAGGCATTCTGTCAGAAGGTTCCGCTCCTTTCTTAATCAGGTAGCACAGATAATCTACATTGATCTCCTCGTCTGCTTCTGTGAATCTGCCGCTCGGGCTCCGCTTGATCTTGGTAATGATGTCCTTAAGCTTTTCCCTGATAATCTTTTGCCCCAGGATTTCATGGTTTATGAGCTTGCCATGCTCATCACGGTAATTATTCTTATCCAGGTATTCCTCATCAAAGAAGTGGCAGAACGGTCCGTGCCCGATATCGTGCAGGAGCCCGGCCAGGCGCAGGGTCTCCTCTACATATGCCCTGGATTTATCTACCCCTGTAGTTTCCTTGAGAGAATCGTAAAGGTGCGCGGCAAACAGCCCACCCAGGTGCATGACGCCAAGAGAATGCTGGAAACGGGAGTGCTCTCCCGAAGGGAAGACCCACCACACTGCCTGTAACTGGTGAATGCGGCGCAGCCTTTGCATCCAGGGTGTATCCAGCAGATCCCTTTCCGTGCGTTCCGCCTTGTCAGGATTGCTGCCCGGACAGGTGAAATGAATATAGCCATGAATCGGGTCGGCCAGCAAGTTGACCTCTTTATAAGTACGGATTTGGAAATGGTTTTCCATAACACTCATTAATGTTGTTCTTCTCTTGTTTCCTCCATTTTCCGATCAGGGATACGGCGAGGCACCGTATTTCTTCATGACGTATCCGTGAAAACGTCCGGCATATTCCTCCGGATATTTATTGCCGTTTTCGGCAAATAATACCATGAGACGGCCGAGTTCCCATGCGGATTTCATATCATATACCTTTTGTTTAACTTCGCCCGGCATGCGGGCATAAGCCCCGATGCATTCCACACAGAGCACATGACTGTAGAGAAAAAAACGGCGTAGCGGCATGAGCACTGCCGTATCTACAGCCATAAGTGCTCCGACGCCAATACCTGCCCCTACCTTATTGGCTAATTTCCCCGCTGCCGCGATTGGATAAACCCGGTCCAGGAAATTGGCTCCCAACCCGCACATGGTCCAGTAGGTGGGAGCTCCGATGATTATGCCGTCAGCCGCTACCATCTTCTCGGCAATTTCCTCCATGTCGTCTTTGAAATGACATACCCACGTACCTTGACACGTAAAGCAACCGTCGCAAGGATGAATATTTTTGTCTCTGATAAAGAGTATTTCGCTTTCAGCGCCGGCATCCTCGGCTCCTTTGAGCGTCTGTTGCATGAGTATCTCTGTGTTACCCCCGACTCTTGGCGTGCATACTATACCTAGAATTTTCATTTTCCCTCCCTGCTATTTTTATTTATTGTATCCTTTGGCGATTTAAAGCCGCGGGAAAAAGCAAAATTCCGAGAGATCAAGCGCGAACTTGTCCATTGCCAAAGATAGTCCATTTGTAACTGGTGATTTCCCTTAAAGACATTGGTCCCCGGGCGTGGAACTTTTGGGTGCTGATACCTATTTCGGCACCCATACCAAACTGGCTGCCATCCGTGAACCTGGTGCTGGCGTTAGCGTATACACAAGCGGCGTCCACCTCGTTAAGAAAGCGCTGGGCTGCCGCATGATTTTCGGTGACGATAGCTTCGGAATGCCCTGAGCCGTATGTTTCAATGTGCTCTAGCGCTTCGTCCAGGGAGTCAACTATCTTGATTGCCGCTACCAGGGAAAGGAATTCTTTGCCCCAATCGCCATCTACTGCAGGGACAATTTGCAGGGAGAATATTGGCTTAAGAATCTCCAGCGCCCGCTGGTCGCAATGCATTTCCACTCCGGATTCGGCCCAGCGTCGGGCGATGAAGGGTAGGTAAGCAGGGGCGATTTCGGCGTGAACCAGCAGACAATCCAGGGCATTACAGACGGTTGGCCGTTGCACTTTGGCATTGTGGGCGATAGCTGTTGCCTTTTCAATATCTGCCTCTTTATCTATATAAGCGTGGCATACTCCTATGCCACCGGTGATGACAGGCATGGTAGCGCTTTCCGAGATGAGTTTTATTAACCCCGCCCCGCCCCGGGGGATTATCAGGTCAATTATCCCCTTCATCTTGAGCATCTGATTGACCAGCGCATGCTCGGGAGACTGGATAAACTGGATTGCGCCGTCGGGTACTCCCGTCTGACGGCAGGCTTCCTGCGCTATTCTGGACAGGACGTTGTTGGAATTGATGGCTTCCTTGCCCCCGCGGAGGATAATGGCGTTGCCTGCTTTTAAACACAGGCAAGAGATGTCTATAGTAACATTAGGGCGACTTTCGTAAATTGCCCCGATTACTCCCAGGGGAACCCGCCGCTTGCTTATCTGTAGCCCGTTGGGCAAAGTACGCTTTTCTATTATCTCTCCCACCGGGTCAGGGAGAGCGGCTATTGCTCGCACGTCTTGTGCCATGGCTTCAAGGCGAGATGGAGATAATATAAGCCTGTCGATCATGGACTCGCTCATTCCAGAAGCCCTGGCGGCGTCGTAATCTACCTTATTGGCGGCAAGGATTTCCTCTTGCCTGGAGATAAGAGCATTGGCAATATTGAGCAGGGCATTGTTTTTAACAGCAGTGGAAAGAAAAGCAAGCCGACGAGAAGCTATCTTTGCCGCTTGTCCCGCTGCTTTTAACTCAAGTGCTGCGGATTGCCTCTCTGCTCTTTCTGTCACTTCACTGGTTTCCGAGGATGTATTTTCGTGATTATAGCACGACCATGTTGTTCCTGTGCACCGCCTCCTCACCGTAATCATAGCTCAGAATAGGTTTGATTTTGTCTGATTGCTGTCCTTTAATGAGAATAATATCGCTTGCCGCGTAGTTGGAGATGCCGCAGCCGACACGATTGCCCTGATTATCAAAAATCTCCACGATGTCACCGCGGTGGAAATTGCCCTTAACCTTTACTATTCCTGCTGGCAACAGGCTTTTATTCTTTTCCTTAAGTGCCAGCGCCGCTCCTTCGTCTATCATCAGCTTTCCTCTGGAAGCCAATCCGCTGAGCATCCAGCGTTTTTTGCTTTCCATCTTGGAAAGCAAAGGAAGGAAAAACGTGCCGATGTCTTCCCCATTGCTGATTTTTGTCAAAATATCAGGCGTGTTTCCGTCGGCAATGACTACGGCTATCCCGGAAGTGGTTGCTAGTTTGGCTGCTTCAATTTTGGTAACCATACCGCCGGTTCCCTGGGAATTGCGGGCATCTCCAGCCATGCGTTCTATCTCGACGTTGATTTTTTCCACTCTGGAGATGAGTTTGGCCTGAGGATAGAGGTGTGGGTTAGAGGTATATAACCCGGCGACGTCGGTGAGCAACACCAGAAGGTCGGCATCAACCAGGTTGGCTGTCATAGCGGAGAGGTTGTCGTTATCTCCAAAGTCAGCCCCTTCAATCTCGTCAGTGGCGACGACATCATTTTCGTTAACGATGCAGATAACGCCGAGACCTATAAGGGAAAGCAGGGTGTTGCGCGCATTGAGATATCCGGCACGGTCAAGCAGATCTCTTTTGGTCAACAATGCCTGTGCCGCCATAATCCCTTGTTGGTGTAAAAGTTGTTCGTAGACTTGCATTAAACGGCTTTGCCCTACGGAAGCCATTACCTGTTTAGAAGGTATATTCTTATGTGAAGGTGACGCCTCGAGCTTTTCTTTGCCGGCAGCAATGGCTCCTGAAGATACTATCAGCAATTCCTTGCCCTGGTGACGCAGGAGCGCTACCTGCCTTATCAGGTGGTCCATTGTCTGCAAGCTGAGGTGGCCTGTTCCTGAAGTCAGGAGAGTGGTGCCGAATTTAATCACTATACGGTGATAAGACATCGTTAAAATTATAGCAAAGGACGCTGGTGAATGTTTGTATATTTGCCTGTTTTGTTGAAAAAAGTGTCGCTTTTCCATGGAAAGAACACGGTTGTGCATGACGCGCAAATAGCCAGGCGCCAGTTTGCAGCCTGGCATTTTTTGTCAGGGAAAGCTGGTGCAGGAGAAATGGTTTTATACTAAAATATCTTGCTTATGAAATTGCATGGACTGTTACCGTTAATCTGGGAAACGCAAGACTACAGGCTATTGAGGGAAAAAATTTTTGAGTCTGGGAGCGAAGGCAGAGTGACGGCGCTGGAAGCGGCCAGACCTGTTCTTGTTGCTGCTCTTCATGAACAATGCCAAGTGCCCGTGCTGGTAATTACCGCTCATCCCGAGAATGCCCGGAGAATTCAGGAACAATTGTCCTCCTGGCTTACTTCCCCTGAGCGAGTTTGGCTTTTCCCTGAATCTGATGCTAGGGCTTATGAAGATAGCTCCTGCCAATCTGCCGCTTCCAGGGAGAGATTGCGGGTGCTGGCTGCTCTGGCTTTTTCTGAAAAAGAAGCTTCGTTGGTGGTGGCATCGGCGGCTGCTTTTGCGGCCGAAACTATTTCCCTCAACGATTTCCACGCGATGGCGCACGTTTTGCAGCGGAACATGGATGTTGATCTGCCCCGTCTCATTGCCAGGTGGCAGCCTATGGGATACGAGAGGGTGAACGTAGTGGAAATGCCGGGCATGATGGCACGCAGAGGGGGCATCGTGGATATCTTTTCTCCAGGAAAGCGCTTTCCTTTTCGCATAGAGTTGCTTGGCAATAGGATAGAAAGTATCAGATTTTTTGACCCGGAGACTCAGCGTTCCCTGGAATCTATTGCCACGGCGATGGTTATTCCTGCCAGGGAAATAATACTGCCCGAGAGGGGAAATCTTCTCGCATATATGCGAGAAGATGCTCTTGTCGTTATTGATTGTCCTGGAGAGGTTGAAGCTGTCATGGAGAAGCTGCATGCGCGGGACGAAACAGTCAGGGAAGATAAGAAAAAAACATGTGAGATATTGTCTTTGCTTCCCTCTCCATATTTTGCATGGGAGGAGTTGCGGGCAGAGATAGGGAGCAGGAAAAGGTTGTTGCTGGAGCCGTGGGAGGGAGTTACAGGAGAGGATGTTCAGAAGTTACCGTTTGCTCTCTCTCGAAGTTATGGGGGCAAGATATCGTTGTTTATAGAAGAAGCGAAGAGGATGATAGAGAGAAAGCAACGTGTTGTTGTAGTTAGCAATCAGGCAAGTCGTCTCTCTGCATTACTGCGAGAACAAGATATGTATCTTGTTCCGGAAAGCGAGATCGTAGATTTGCCGCCGCCAGGTTCTATTTCGTTGCTGCGTGGCTCCTTGGCCGAAGGCTGGGAAATTAAAAGTTTGTTGACTGTGATCACTGACGCGGAACTCTTTGGTCCTGCAAAACATAGGCCGCGAAAGACGGAAAGGAAAATGACCGGGCATCTGGTTTATGGACGCCTAGTTCCGGGTGATTATGTAGTCCATGTTGACCACGGTATTGGCAGATTTCGTGGTTTAACCAGAATGTCTGTTGAGGGAATTGAACAGGAATACCTCGTCTTGGAGTATGCCGCCGGTGACAGGATATATGCGCCTGTCGACCAGGTGGGGCGAGTTACCGCTTATCTTGGCAATAATGAGAAGCTGCCTTCTTTGAACCGTTTGGGCACGCATGAATGGGAAAGAACCAAGCAAAGAATCAAGCATTCGGTGGCTAGCATTGCCCGAGAGTTACTCTCCTTCCACGCCGCTCGGGAGGCAACGCCTGGCTTCGCCTTCTCTCAGGATACTTTATGGCAACAGGAGATGGAAGATTCTTTTCCTTACGTAGAGACACCTGACCAGCGTGAAGCGATTGCCGCGGTCAAACAAGATATGGAAAATCCCAGGCCGATGGACAGGCTTATTTGTGGAGATGTGGGTTATGGTAAAACTGAGGTGGCACTGCGCGCCGCTTTCAAAGCGGTGATGGATAGCAAGCAGGTGGTGTTGCTGTGCCCCACCACCATACTGGCTCAGCAGCATTTCGCTACTTTTAGAGAGAGGTTGCACCCCTTTCCTGTAAAGGTGGGGATGCTGAGCCGCTTCTGTTCTCGTGAAGAGGAGGAGGAAGTTACTGCTGGTTTGTCCTCCGGCGTAGTGGATATTTGTATTGGCACTCATCGTCTGTTGCAAAAAGATGTTTTGTTTAAGGACCTGGGATTGGTGATTATCGATGAAGAACAACATTTTGGGGTAGTGCAAAAGGAAGGTCTCAAACGTATGAAAGAGAAGGTGGACGTGCTGGCGCTCAGTGCTACTCCTATCCCCCGCACTCTGCACATGTCTTTGGTGGGAATACGTGATATAAGCATAATAGAAACTCCTCCTGAGGAAAGGCTGGCGGTCAAGACACAGGTAGGGTTTTTCGATGAAGGGCTGATAAAGAGAGCAGTGTTGCGGGAGCTAGAGAGGAATGGCCAGGTTTTCTTTGTACATAACAGAATTCGCAGTATCTTCTCTATTGCTGCCCGATTGCAGGAGCTATTGCCCGACGTCAGAATAGCTGTAGCTCATGGGCGTATGCCGGAACAGGAGATGGAGAAGGTGATGCAGGCGCTTCTTTCCGGCAAACTGGATGTTCTGGTTACCACAACCATTATCCAAATGGGGTTGGACATACCGCGGGTTAATACCTTGATTGTTGACCAGGCAGATAAGTTGGGACTGACCCAGCTTTACCAGTTAAGGGGGAGAATAGGTCGTGGTGCCAACGATGCTCATGCTTATTTTCTGGTTGATAAGGGAAAGCAGTTGACCCCACAGGCTCATAAAAGACTGCGGACTATTTTTGAAGCCGATGAACTTGGTGCCGGGCTTGGTATTGCTATGAAGGATATGGAGATTCGGGGGACAGGCAATCTCCTGGGAACTGAACAGAGCGGGCATATTGTGGCTGTAGGATTTGAACTTTATACTCGTTTGCTTGCTGAAGCGGTAGAAGAATTGCGATCCGAGAGGGATGAGTGTTTTGAAGAGGAAACCATTGCAGGCAAGGTGGGGCGATTCGCCAGTGTAGTATTACCTGTGTCTGCTTATATTCCTGAAGGATACGTGACGGATTTGGATGTGCGCCTACTCTTGTATCGACGACTGGCAGAGATAGGGACAGTTGAGGAGATAGAGGATATAGGGAGAGAAATGGAAGATAGATTCGGGCAAGTTCCTGCGCCTGTGCAA
Source organism: Dehalococcoidia bacterium (assembly GCA_030612165.1). Lineage (GTDB taxonomy): Bacteria > Chloroflexota > Dehalococcoidia > GIF9 > AB-539-J10 > UBA6803. The sequence continues at coordinate 9,140 of JAUWOK010000009.1, read as the reverse complement.
AATCTCCTCTATGTGGTAAGGATAAGAATTTTGTCTACTCTAGGAGGAGTAAGGACTATTTTTACATCCGGCCGGCATATTGTTGTAAAGACGGATAGCGGTATGTTGATGGATAGAGTGAAGAAGGTTGCAGACAATCAGTACAGGGGGTTTGTTAAAGTAGGACTTGCGCAAATAAGACTGGATACTGTGCAGTTGGGGGACAAGTGGCAGAAGGCTTTGGAAGAAATACTGCAGAATATGGCTTGATTTTGGCATCAAAAAGGGAGAGGATTAGCTACTTTGTTCCGGGAAGAAAGGGCACCTCTTGATGAAACAAGAAGTGCCCTTTAATTTCAAGCTTGTTTCTTGCTGCTGAAATATTTGGTTCTGAGCAGCCAGGTTAAACCTACCGCTACAAAGACAAGCACAGCAGCAACGGTGAATGCTGTCGTATAGCTCTGGGTAGCGTCGTAGATTCGTGATCCCATCAGTGGGCCTAATATGCCACCGACACCATAAGCGGTGAATACCAGCCCGTAATTAGCCCCCATGTTTTTGATTCCGAAAGAGTCAGCGGTTATAGAAGGGAATATGGCAAAATTGGCGCCGAAACAAAAACCTACAACGGCGACTGTAACAAACAGCGTTGCGGTAGTTGTTGCAAAATGAGGGAAGACCAGCATCATGACTCCCTGTACCGCGAAAAGAATGAGCATGGTTTTTGTCACGCTACTTTTGTCAGAGAAGAACCCGCTTCCCGGCCTGCCACCTGCGTTAAAGACCGAAAGAACGCCTGTGGCGATGGCGGCGGTAGCCGCTATTAAGCCGATTTCCTCCGCGTAAGCCGCTACATGCCCGATAACCATCAACCCTGCCGCGGCCATGAAGACGAAAATCACCCAAGTCAACCAGAATTGTCCTGTTTTAACAACTTCTTTCTGTGTGTATTCTCTGGGGCCGGTTGCGACTGAAGTATCGGATTTTTGTGGGGGGGGCCAGCCCGCAGGCTTCCATCCCTCAGGCGGATTTTTCAAAAGAGAGGCAGCCAGCACGGCAATTACCAGTAATACCAGGCCGACTATCCGGAAGGTTGCATCTATCCCTTGAGTGTCTAACAAATGGCGTTGCAGTGGGGCAAAGATCAAGGCACTTAGCCCGAAGCCCATAACAACAAGCCCCACTGATAATCCAGGCTTGTCAGGAAACCATTTCCTTATTGCCGGAATGGGACAGGCGTATCCCAGCCCGCATCCCGCGCCTGCTATCAGGCCATAAGTTACGCACAACAAGGCAGGATTTTGAACGTCTCCAATGAACTGTGAAAGCAAAAATCCTGCACCGAGCAATATGCCGCCGAGCGTGGCTATTTTACGAGGCCCTTTCTTGTCCTGTGCCCTACCTGCGGGAATCATCATGAGAGCAAAGACTATTAAAAATATCGTGAATGGTAAAGTGGCTGTTGTTTTGGACCATCCGTACGAATCCATTAAAGGGCGCACAAAGACGCTCCAGGCATATACGATGCCCAGCATGAGGTTTAATAGAAAACCACCAATGAGAACTGTCCATCTATTAGTCGGGATCAATGTTGCCGCACCTCCTTTTCAAGGTTTAGTGATTTTGGAATTCGTGCCAGTGCGGCCATACGATACACGAACCGCCTTCGTATGGCCGCACTGTACGTTTCTCAGCACGTATTCCCCGGAAGAAATACATGGAGTTCACACTTATATTCTGCTTTGTACCAGAACATCCACGACGCTGGGATCAGCCAGTGTTGATATATCCCCCAGCTTGTCAATTTCTCCGGAGGCGATTTTTACTAACACTCTGCGCATAATCTTGCCACTTCTTGTCTTGGGCAACGCGTCGGCGAACTGAATTTTATCCGGAGTCGCTATAGGGCCGATTTCTTTTCTTACATGCCCCACTAACTCTTTCTTGAGAGCGTCGTTTTTCTCCTCATTGGCATTGAGGGTTACATAGGCGTAAATCCCCTGCCCCTTGAGGTCGTGTGGCATGCCTACGACCGCAGCCTCGGCAACTTTGGGGTGAGAAACCAGGGCGCTCTCTACTTCAGCGGTGCCGATACGGTGGCCGGAAACATTGATTACATCATCTATCCGCCCCATCAACCAGTAGTAGCCATCTTCGTCTCTGCGAGCGCCGTCACCTGTGGTGTACACGCCGGGAAACTGGACGAAGTAAGTGTTCTTGAATCGCTCGGGGTCGCCATAAACCCGGCGCATTAATCCTGGCCAGGGCTTTGTGATAACCAGATAACCTCCCTCGTTTGTGTCAACGGGGGTTCTGTCCTCTCTGAGAATCTCCACTGCGACGCCGGGGAAAGGCACAGTGGCAGAACCCGGCTTGATCGGCGTGGCGCCCGGCAAAGGTGAGATCAAGACACCGCCGGTTTCTGTTTGCCACCAGGTATCTACTATGGGGCATTTGCTCTTGCCAATCACCTCGTAATACCACATCCAGGCTTCGGGATTAATTGGCTCGCCCACGGTGCCCAGGATTCGCAAAGAAGATAAATCTCTCTTGTTGGGCCATTTATCACCCTCCCGCATCAATGACCTGAGAGCGGTAGGTGCGGTATAGAATGTATTTACGCTGTATTTCTCCACGATTTCCCAGAACCTGTCTGGTTCAGGATATGAAGGCACTCCTTCAAACATCAGGCTGGTGGCACCATTTGCCAGGGGGCCATAAACAATGTAGCTATGTCCCGTTACCCAGCCGATGTCGGCTGTACACCAAAATGTATCCTCATCCTTGTAATCAAAGACCCACTTAAAGGTCTGCATGGCGTAGAGGAGGTAGCCAGCCTGAGTGTGTAATACACCCTTCGGTTTACCGGTACTACCGCTGGTGTAAAGAATGAACAGAGGATCCTCAGAATCCATTTTTTCTGGTTCGCATTCTCCCTTTATATCCGGAGAGACCATTTCCTCGTGATACCAGTGATCGCGTCCTTCCTTCATCGTGACGGCATTGTTAACCCTCTTGACGACGATAGCGGTTTTCACCTCAGGACATGCTGCCATGGCGGCATCAGCGTTCTTTTTGCTGTCAATGACCTTGCCATTACGGTAGTAACCATCACAACAAATGAGGAAGCTTGATCCACAATCCTGGATTCTATCCTTGAGAGCCTCCGCACTAAAACCGCCGAAAATCACGCTGTGGATTGCCCCAATCCTGGCGCAGGCCAGCAAAGAGATGGCCAGTTCGGGAATCATGGGCAGGTAAATAGAAACACGATCGCCTTTTTTAACGCCGAGTTTTTTCAGCACATTGGCAAATTTGCAAACTTCACGGTAGAGTTCCTGATAAGTGTAGGTCTTGCTTTCTCCCACAGGCTCGCCTTCCCAGATAATAGCGGCCTTGTTCTTACGCCAGGTAGTTAAATGCCGATCAAGGCAGTTGTAGCAAACATTCAGTTTCCCTCCTACAAACCACTCGTGCTCGGCATTAGCGAAATCTTCAACCAGTACCTTATCCCATTTCTTGTACCAAACTAACTGCTCGGCTTTTTCGGCCCAGAATTTCTCGGGATCATCTATAGATTGCTTATAGATTTTGCGATACTCGTCCAGATTCTTGATGTAAGCGTTGTCGCTTAATTCTTTAGGGGGAGAGAATACGCGATTCTCCTCCATCATGGAAAGCATTCCTTTTGTATTTGCCATAGATACCTCCGTTTTAATTTTTATACTTGCTTAACAGCATTGGCTTTTTACCAGAGAAAAATTTTTACAGAGTAACGAAATCAATTTGGCATGTTAGCACGTCAGTTGATATAGATGCAAATAACATAGGCGCCGGAAATTTTGTCCAAAGCAAAAGGACATAACCAACGCCACAGCAAGGATACTCCTTTCTGGCGGAAGTGTTCTGCCCGTTTATTGTGGTAACTTCTTTTCCGTAATCAATTCTATTATGGAAACCAGCTCTCTGGTGGCTTTCGTGATATCATCCGCGGACAACACGGCGTCAATTACGGCGGCACAATCGGCTCCGGCGGTCATAACCCGCCCGATGTTGTCCTTGTTAATACCCCCGATAGCTATCAAGGGAGAGGATATTGCCTGACGGATCTTTTTAAGAGTGTCGACCCCGACTACTGTAGAGCTAGCTTTTGTTTTGGAAGGGAAGATGGAACCTATTGCCAGGTAATCCGCTCCCTCTTGCTGCGCCTGCACTGCTTGTGCGGTGGTTTTTACCGAACAACCGACTATTTTGTTTACTGGCAGATGTTTGCGAACCTCAGGAAGAGGGAAATCATCCTGCCCTATATGGATTCCGTCGGCGTCGGCTGCCAGAGCCAGGTCAAGGTAATCGTTGATGATGAAAAGCACGCCGGAGTCGGCGCAGAGTTTTTGCAGTTTTTGTGCGAGGGGCAGCAAATCCTTTTTACTGTTTTGTTTATCCCTGAATTGCAAAACGGCGACACCGCCTTCAATGATTTGTATAGCCGTTTCCAGTACATCTTTTTTCCCCAGTGAAGCTGTATCCAGGATAACATAAAGTCCTTTTAGATAGCTTGCTTGTTTCTGGCGCAGAATACTCGCAGAAAGCTTCTTTTCCAGGGTATAGAGTTCAAACCTGGCCCGGGCGAAACTGGCCGTATCCAGAACTGGTTCTGTTTCAGGCAATCTGGACAGCTCTTCCATTACGCGCAAAGCTTGCTCTGCTCTTCGGGCGTTTGCCGTGATCGTACCGGTCAATTCTGTATAAGGTTTGCTTCCTCCTTCCTCACTATTGTCAGGGAGAAGCTGTTTTTCCAGGACATCTTTGATTGGCTTGCCGACGTCGCTCTTTGCATTCCTCTGGGAGAGGAGACGGATATCCAGCGATTGGGCTGACCGCGCCAGAACATGACGCATACTCCTGAAGCTCTGGGTTAACTCATAATCGTTCAGGATGAAACGAGCGACGTCCTCCAGCAGGCGCAAACCCTCAGTGGCTCGGTTCAGATTAACATCAAAAATACGAAGTAATCCCGGGGTCATATTCCTTTTCTCTTGCTTCAGTGTCAAACAGGATTTTTATCCTGGCTCTCGGTCTCTTCTGCCCCTACTTTGCCTGCATCTTCATTGGGGATATTCTCGCGGGTGTGCAAGTCCACCCAGTATTTTGCCTGCCATCGGTTAGTATGCTGGTATTGTTGCGATATAAGCCTGAACAACTTTGGTATTTTCAATGTCATCTTTCCCTGCCGGGTGATATCTTAATTTTCACGTTACGGCTCTGAATAGATGGTGACATAAAACAGGGGGAAAGTAAAGATAACGCTGTCGTTGGAGCGAGGAAATTGACCGCAGGTCGTGGCATTACTTATACTTTACAGGCGACGGGGAGGGGTGACCGAGCGGTTTATGGTGACGGTCTTGAAAACCGTTGTACCCGCAAGAGTACCGTGGGTTCGAATCCCACCCCCTCCGCTGTGGTTGTTTCCGATAGTGGAAGGAAGGAGGCTTATCCTTGTTTAATTAAGGTTGTGAGTTAAGTTTAGAAATGGTGTCTGGATGAATCGAAGGAGGCAAAAGAGATGCAGGGCAAGTTCGTTACGGGGATTAATTGTATGGATGGCAGGGTGCAGTTGCCCGTGATCGAGTATTTGAAAAATAAATACGGTGCAGATTACGTGGATATGATCACAGAGCCAGGACCGATTAAAATTTTATCCGAAAACGAAGAGAAATTTGCAGTTGAATCCATGAGAAACAGGGTGAAAATTTCTGCACTTGGTCATGGTTCAAGCCTTATTGCCGTGGTGGGGCATTATGATTGTGCGGGAAACCCTGCCTGCAGGGAGGTTCAGCGAAAACAGACTCTCTCCGCTATGGAGGTAGTTAGATCTTGGGGGTTTGCCTTGCAGATCATAGGATTGTGGGTCGACGAAAACTGGGAAGTCTGTGAAATATGAGCGTGGGCGCTATGCTTATTTTGTTGAAGTTGTTTGATGTGAAGCTTCGCATATCTGCAGAAGTGAAAAATCCCAGGCCCATTTCTACCAGATAGCTTTGAAATTGGGCATGGGATTTTAGTTAACAAACGCCTGGTTTAGTCTTTTTTGTACTTGGCTTTTCCTTCCTCGTAGAGGTCGCCGCCGTAGATATCGTTTACCACAGTAGCAGGAAAATCCTCTACTTCCAGTCTTCGTAGTGCTTCGGCGCCAAGCTCGTCGTAAGCCAGTACGTCGGCCTTTTTGATGCTCTTGGAAATGAGTGCGCCGGCACCGCCTATAGCGCCGAAATATACTGCCTTATATTCCTTCATGGCATCTTTTACTGCCTGCGAACGCATGCCCTTGCCGATCATCCCTTTTAAACCTTCGGCCATCAAGCGAGGAGAGTAACTGTCCATGCGATAGCTGGTAGTTGGCCCAGCGGAACCGATAGGTCTGCCGGGCCGGGCGGGAGAAGGGCCCATGAAAAATATAGTGGCTCCCTTGAGATCCAGCGGCAGTTTTTCTCCCTTGTCCAGAGAGGCTACCAGTTTTTTATGGGCAGCATCTCTGCCCACATACATAACACCGTTAAGCAGAACCTCATCCCCTGACTTGAGGTCCTTTACAATTTCATCCGTAAGGGGAAGCGTAATCTTCTTAGCCATAAGTATCCTCCTTTTGCTTCGAGCTATATGATTGCCTCTTCATGTCGGTTGCACCAGCATTGCATGTTAACTGCCACTGGCAGACTGGCAATGTGGCAGGGGTGTGTTTCCACGTTGACGGCGAGGGCCGTGGTTCTGCCACCGTAGCCCATAGCCCCGATACCCAGCTTATTGACCTTTTCTAAAATTTCCTTTTCCATTTCGGCAACTTCAGGGTCATGGTTGTGCTCTCCCATTTTGCGCAGGAGCGCTTTCTTTGCCAGCATCATGGTTTTTTCCGTTGTGCCACCGATGCCGACGCCGACAGTAACAGGAGGACAGGGATTGCTGCCAGACTCGCTGACACGATTGACCACGAAATCTATAATTCCCTGGTGTCCCTGTGCCGGGGCGAGCACCGTCAAGCGACTCATGTTCTCTGCCCCTCCTCCCTTGGGCAGCACGGAAATTTTGAGCTTATCTCCCGGGACTATTGTGGTCCAGATATCGGCAGGAGTATTGTCCTTGGTGTTCACTCTGGCGGAAAAAGGCTGGCGCACCACGGACTTACGCAAATAGCCCTTATCGTATCCCTGGCGCACTCCTTCGTTCACCGCCTCGTTGAGGTCTCCGCCTACTATATGTGCTTCCTGCCCCAGTTCTAACCAGACTACAGAAAGACCTGTGTCCTGGCACAGGGGAATTTGTTCCGCGCCGGCAATGTCGGCGTTCTCCAGTATTTTTCCTAGCACCTCTTTGGCGACGGGAGATTCCTCGGTCTCGTGAGCTTTCTTGATAGTATTCAGCACGTCGTCGGGGAGATAATGACAGGAATGCTGGAACAATTCACTTACAGTTTTGATAATTTCATCGGTCTTGATTTCCCTCATGATTATCCTCCTTAATCAGTTACTGCCGGAGCGATACACCCTGCGTTTACCAGAGCATCATGCACTGCCCTGGAGCCATTTATTACCGTTTCTACCTTTTTGCGCAGGTCCTCGCGACTGATGGTGATTTCAGCGATACCTTCCTTTTGCGCTTCCATGCCCACCTCTACTGCTACGCGTATAAAAGATTCGGGCTCGTCCATTCGAGGACAAATGTCTTTTTCTGTGCCGCGTTCTTTGGCGTATTGTGCTAATGTTCTAGCAGCAACGAGACACATTCCATCAGTGATGGTTTTTGCCCTTACGTCTAGCACACCACGGAAAATAGCAGGAAAACCGATGGAGTTGTTTACCTGATTAGGGAAGTCCGATCTACCAGTGCCTACTATCCTCGCTCCCGCCTCCAGACATTCCCATGGCCAGATTTCAGGAATAGGATTAGCACAGGGGAAACATATAGCATCTTTGGCCATGAGCTTGATCTGCTCAGGCTTGATGACACCGGGTCCGGATTTCATAAATGAAATCATAACATCGGTACCTGTCAAGGCCTCTGATATGCCTCCCTTGAGATTGCCAGCATTTGTCTTGCTTAACATCTCGCCACGATATTTAAACAGTTTTTCCAAATCCAGGTCATTAGTGAGAATTGTAGACTTGCCATCGACCAGGTCCACAACTCTTATATTTCCTGCGGGGACACCTGCTTTTATGAGGAGTCTGGTTACTGCAGTTCCTGCACCTCCTATGCCGAGTTGTGCTATGGTTACTTCACTTATTTTTTTCCCGACAATATCCAGTGCACTGTATAGCCCAGCCAGAACAACAGTTGCTGTTCCTTGCTGGTCGTCATGCCATACGGGAATCTCCGCTTCCTCCCTTAATTTATCGAGAATATAGAAGCATTTGGGATTAGCAATGTCCTCCAGGTTGATGCCGGCAAATGATGGCTGAAGCCATTTGACAGCCTGGATGATTTCATCAGGATCTTTGGTTCCCAAGCATATAGGTACTGCATCTACTCCACCCAGGTGTTTGAACAGAAGAGCTTTACCTTCCATGACTGGATATCCTGCCTTGGGGCCAATGTCTCCCAATCCGAGTACTCTTGTGCCATCGGAAACCACGGCAACCGTGTTCCCGCGGTTGGTCAGTTCATTAATCCTTGATTCGTCTGCCTGTATTGCCCGACAGGGCTCAGCGACCCCGGGAGTATAGTATACGGCAAAATCGTTGATGTCGCGCACCTGGCATTTGGGCGCTGTCTGCATTTTGCCGCCGTAGAAGGCGTGGAGTTTCATGGAATCCTGGGCTGGTTTCTTTGCTTTGGCTAAAAGTTCCTCCTTGGTTATTTCTGCCATTTGGACCATCCCTCCTTTTTTGTTTCTGCTTGCCCTTGTTTTGATTTCAAAAGCGAGCCTAGTGTAGGCTCAGCGCGCTCTTTTTGTCAAGGTTACAGGGGAATATTTGTCAAAACTCGATAGAAATGTCCTCTGGTGGTTCTATGCCAGTGCTGCCTCCCTCTTCCGTGGAGATTTGTAGATTAAACTTTCGCCAGGGGTGAGTTGAGGAAGGAATGTATTTCTTCTTGGGTTGAGGGTTTTGTTGTTTTTGATGAGCAACTATGGGCTTCCTGGGCAACCCTTTGGTTTCCGTGAAGAG
>JAUWOK010000087.1 GCA_030612165.1 Dehalococcoidia bacterium | reverse complement strand
GTGATGACTGCCATCCATCTGAACCAGCTCTCCAAAATGAGCCTTGCGCTCTCGCTGCTGTCTGTGCTTGGCGCGCTTCCTTTGCTGCTTCCATAGTCCCGCTGCCAGAAGCCATCGCCTCAGGGTCTCGTGGTCTACCTCGTATCCATCACGTTCCATAAGCTTCTCCGCCGCCCGGGTCGGCCCGAAATCCCAGTATTGCTCCCTGTACAAACATACTACCGCTTCCCTTACCTTGCAATCCTTCCCTCGATTAGATGGTTGCCCCCGAGCCCGATGTATCAGACCCTTGTCCCCTTCCTCCCTATATCGTTTGTATATCCGCCGACTTTGCCGGTAGCTCATCCCCATCACCTCCGCTGCCTCCTTGCTCATCATTGTCTTCTCCCTCACCCTGGTCATCATGACCAGGCGGGAACGTTCCCTCTGACTCATGGCTAAAGCTTCTCCTTCCATTCAGACACCTCCTCGCAAGATGCCTGTTCTTTACCTCTTTTTAAAGGAAAGAGGACATTATCATCGAGTTTTGACAGAGCCTTGTTCACTTTTGCTACAAACATGGCTTTTAAAAACCGAATTTGCTATCATCAATACACTATTAGTAGTACTTGACGCCACTGTTATTTAGAATAATGAGAAGAATAGATACTCGCTCCAGCAACGAGATCCGCCCGCTAAATATCGTCCCGGGAGTTCAGTCTTTTGCCGAGGGTTCAACGTTAATAGAAATGGGGAAGACAAGAGTGCTCTGTTCTGTAAGCATGGAAGAGAAAGTTCCTCACTTTTTAAGAGGTAGTAATCGGGGCTGGGTAACGGCTGAATATGCCATGCTTCCTCGCTCTACGCTAATTCGCACCCCCAGAAACTCCAATAAGACAGGCAGAAATCAGGAGATTCAGCGGCTGATTGGCCGCAGCCTAAGGGCCGTGACAAATCTGGACGCTCTGGGAGAAAGAAGTTTCATCGTGGACTGCGACGTATTACAGGCTGATGGTGGCACCCGCACAGCAGCCGTCACCGGCGGATATATTGCCCTTTACCAAACTTTTCATAATCTGGTGAAGCAAGGCGTTCTGCCCTTCATGCCTCTCGGCAAAAAAATAGCTGCCGTTAGCGTTGGAATCGTGGACGGGGACGCGCTGCTTGCCCACTGTTACGAAGCGGACTATCGCGCTGAAGTTGATTTCAATGTGGTGATGACCGATAAAAAAGAGTTTGTGGAGATACAGGGTGCCGCAGAGAGAAAACCCTTCTCCATGGAAAAGGTCGAAGAGTTGCTTTCCCTGGCAGAACAAGGAATAAACACCATATTTAAAATACAGCAGGACATTTTGCAATCTTTACAGTGAAAGCAGCTCCTTCGAATTACACATTTTGCGCCCCGCGGATGCCTGCTACTACAACGTGCGCTCTGGCGACTTCCAAAAACCGTTCCATCTGTTCCCTAGAATAAGCTTCTATACGCATATAAGAAGGATCCAAGGTAGGCCTGTCATTTCTGAACTGCTGGAGATAATACCGCTTCGCTCCTTTAATTGAATAACTTATCTCTTTTATATCATCCAACGTAACAATCCCTGGTACGCATGTTGTCCTGAATTCATAATCAATGGATTTTTCCATAATAATTCTTATACTGTTCGCTATCCTGTCGATATTCACTTTCCTGCCCGCCGCCAGGTCATATTTCTTAAAAGAGGTCTTTATGTCCATAGCAACATAGTCAACAATCCCTCTTTCCAGCATCTCTTCCAGCTTTCCCACTTCATAACCATTAGTATCCATCTTGACGTGTAATCCCATCTCCTTGACCTTTTCCAGAAATTCTATCAGCCCCTCGCTATTTGCCAGTGGCTCACCGCCAGTTATCTCCACGCCATCAATGAGATGATTTTTCTTTTTTAAGAATTCCAGTGCCTCGTCCTCGCTTATACGCGCGGGAAACAAACGTTCCTCTACGAGCGACTGGTTCTGACAAAAAGGACACCTGAAATTACACCCGGCTAGAAAAAAAATAGAGGCTATTTTCCCAGGAAAATCAATCAGGGACACTCCCTGAATTCCACATATTCTCATCTCCCGGCAACAAACCGCTAGGAAAGAGCTTCCTCAGGACTATATTCCCGCCTTTGCCGAAACTCTTCCTTCTTGCCGGCATTCCACTGCTGGACAGGCCTGAAATATCCCACCACACGCGAGTACACTTCGGATTCTTGTCCACACTGTGGACAGATGAAATGCTCACCATCAATACGGCCATGTTCCGGACAAATGGAAAAAGTCGGCGTCAGGGTGAAATAAGGGATGTGCAACCTTTCCACCAACCGTCGCACCAGAAGTTTGCAAGCCCCAGGATCATCAATCCTCTCTCCCAGGAAACAATGATACACCGTGCCTCCCGTGTAAAGGGGCTGGAGATCATCCTGATGCAGCAAGGCATCGATAAGATCCCCTGTATACCCCACTGGCAACTGCGTTGAGTTAGTATAATATGGCTCATTCTCTCCAGCAGTAATTATATCGGGAAATGTCACTTTATCAAGCTTGGCTAAGCGATAACAAGCACCTTCTCCCGGAGTGGCTTCCAGATTATAAAGATTATCCGTCTCTTCTTGAAACTTCGCCAGACTTTCTTTCATGAAAGAAAGCACTCTGGCTGCCAGCCCCTTGCCTGCTTCAGATTCAATCCCCTCTCCCAGGAAATTAAGACAGGCCTCGTTCATTCCTATTAATCCGATGGTAGAAAAATGATTGGCCCAGTAAACATCAAGTCTTTTCTTAACCATAGAAAGATAAAAGCGGGAATACGGATAAAGGCCATCATCAATAAATCTCTCCATCGTTTTTCGTTTTATCTCCAAACTCTCTTTGGCAAGCACCATGAGCTTATTCAGCCTTAAAAAGAATTCCTCTTCGCTGCCGGAAAGGTGTCCTATTTTGGGCATATTGATAGTGACGACACCTATACTTCCCGTCAGTGGATCAGAGCCAAAAAGCCCCCCACCCCTTCTTCTAATCTCGGTAGTATCCAACCTTAATCGGCAGCACATGCTTCTAGTATCTTCAGGGTTCATATCAGA